>JBKOWB010000018.1:0-7351 GCA_046724195.1 Actinomycetota bacterium | reverse complement strand
GGCCCGGCGACCGCGCCGGCGCGGCCATCCACGCGGGCTTCGCGGACCCGCCCCGGCCGCACGCCACCAGCAGAAGCAGAACCAGCGGTACGGCGAAAGCCGCGCGCAACACTTTCACGCCGGCCATTGGATCAGCTCGGTACGACAACAACAAACCGCCCCGTGCGGCGCCGGTCGCAGCGTGACCAGCGCCCCCAGCCAGCGACACGACCGGCTCAGCCGACGCGCGTCAGCAGCGTGAGTGGCGCGCCGTCGCCGGCGTAGCGGTACGGCTCGAGTTCGGCGTCCCATGCGGTGCCGAGCGCCTTCTCGAGCGCGTGCGAAAGCGCCTCGGGCGCCCGGGCCGACGCCATGATCGCCCGCAGCCGGTCTTCGCCGAGCTGGATGTCGCCGGAGGCGCCCATCGTGCCGCGGAACAGGCCACGGCCGGGCACGTGCATGAACCGCTCCCCGTCGACGCCTTGGCTGGGTTCCTCGGTGACTTCGAAACGGATCATGGGCCACTGCCGGAGGGCAGCGGCCAGCTCCGCGCCGGTGCCCGGCTGCCCGGTCCAGGTGCACTCCGACCGTCGCATCCCGGGATCGACGGGCTGCGCGGTCCAGTGCAAATTGACCGGCGCGGTCAGGACGCGCGCGATCGCCCACTCGACATGCTGGCACACGGCGAGTGGGGTCGAGTGGACGTATACGACGCCACACGTTGGCACGGTGACCTCCCGGAGACCGAGGTGCGTCTTCCCCTACGACCTCGATCGCGGTTGATCGTGTTCCATGATGCCGAATGGTACGGATGTTGCGCCAGAGAAACCGCAATATCGACCATGGGAATCGGCCGTAGGGGCACCCCCCTTGGGTCAATGGGGCGACCTGCTCGAGCGACACGTGCGTACGGGCGTCGTGTAGAGTTGTTGCGGCTTTTTCTGCCGACACCCGACCTTTCTCCAAGGAGTACCGCCGTGGCGAGCAACACCTCCAAGACCGCCCGTGCATCCGTCCGCGCCGGCCAGGCCGGTGCCGGCGGCGCCCTGAGCGTGCTCGGCGAGTACAAGTACCTCATCCCGCTCGCCAACGGACGCTTCGCATATGTGCGCAACCTGACCAACGGCCGCACCAACCACCTCCGGACCGACTCCGACGCGTTCGTCGAGGAGGTCCGTACGCTCGCCGCCGCCGGCCACGGCGCCAAGATTCGCGCCGAGCTGAACGCGCTCGACGAGTCGTTCCCGAACGACGGCTGGGGCGCGACCGAGAAGCGTCTCCTGGACGCGGGCGTCTTCGAAAGCTGACGACATCGCGCGGAAGCGCCCTTCGGCCATGGCCGGAAGGGCGCTTCTTGCATTTGGTGATGATCAACCCAAAGTCGATCACGGAAGCGGGTTGACCCAGCCCGTGTCCAGGTCATAGACAGCGCCCACGATGCTGACCCGCCCGGCAGCGACGGCCTCGGGCACACCGGCGACGTCGCGCATCCGGCGTACGGTGCGACCGACATGTACGCGCATCGCCCTGGCCGGTGTGTCCGGGTGATCCAGCCCCACCGCCAGGGCCGCCGGGGCGATCTCGTCGACCAGATAGCCGACGTCGCCTTCCGGGCGCTCACCGGCGCGCAGGGCTGCCACGGTTGCCTCCACCGCACCGCAGCGGGCGTGGCCGAGCACCATGATCAGCGGGACGTTCAACCTGGAGACCGCGAACCCCACCGAGCCGAGGACGGCCCGATCGACCACGTGACCGCCCGAGCGCACCACGCATATCGACCCGAACGTCTGGTCGAAGATCGCCTCGAGCGGCACCCGCGAGTCGATGCAGCCCAGGACGACGGCGTGCGGCTGCTGGTTGCCGGACGCCGCCGCGGCGGCTGACACCCTGTGCCCGTGCTCGGGCCGCCCGTTGACAAAGCGCTGGTTGCCGGCAAGCAGCTCGGCGAGGGCATCGGCGGGCCGCATGCGGTGCGTCACGTCCGCGGCGGCGCCGGTCTCCGCCGGGCGATCGCCGTCCGGCAGCGCCACCGGGGCGGTCTCCACTGGCGGATTGCCGACAGCCGGGCCGCCGTGCGGCGCGGGCGAGGGCGAGGACGAGGCGGGCGGCACGACCGTCATAACACCTCATTCTGGCCGAGTCGGCGCGGCTGAGCAGGCGATGCGAGCCAGATCACGTCGACCGCCCGGCGACGATAAACGACCGTTAAGCCCATGATCGCCTTCCGCTGTGGCATTTCGTTCGACCGCGAGTGATGCTTATTACCCGTGGGTACAACCTACCTGTGGGTACAACGGGGCCGTGGCACACACACGGAGGCGCCCATGCCCGAACGCTCGGAGGTAACCCTCGCCGACGGCGTACGGCTGCACGTCGAGACGTCCGGGCCGGCGGACGCGCCGGTGACGGTCGTGCTCCTGCACGGCTGGTGCTTGGACCGGCGCACCTGGCACCACCAGGTCAGGGCACTCAGGGCGCTCGGCGAGCGGAGACCGCGGGTCATCGTGTACGACAGCCGCGGACACGGACGGTCGGGCCGTACCCGCTTGCGGTCCGCGACGTTGAGCACGCTCGGCGACGACCTCGCCGAGGTGTTGCGCCGCTGCGCCCCAGCGGGCCCGGTAGTGCTGGCCGGCCACTCCATGGGCGGAATGACGATCATGGAGTACGCGCACACCCACTCCGAGGAGTTCGCCGAGCGCGTCGCCGGCCTCCTGTTCGTATCCACTACGGCTGAGGGCCACGCCCACACCAGCTACGGCCTCCCGTCGCACCTTGCCACGCTGATACGGGCCGGGGAAACGATCGGCGCCAGCCTCCTGGCCCGTTCCGGTGCCTGGCACCCGCACCGGCCGATGCTGCCGGCGCTGCGTCCGGCCCTGCGCTGGCTGCTCTTCGGCGACGAGTACGAGGACGCCGCGCTGCAAGTGACCCTGAAGAGCATCGGCCGCGCCTCGCTGCGTTCGATCGGCGGCTTCCGGGCCTCGGTCGGCGCCCAGCAGCGGCTTGAGACGCTGGCTGCGCTCGGCGACGTGCCGGCCGCCGTCCTGGTCGGCGACCGCGACCGGCTCACACCCCCGCGGTGCGCCGAGTCGATCGCCGCGGCGCTACCCGGCACCGAGCTGACCATCTGTCCCGGCGCCGGGCACATGCTCATGCTGGAGCGCCCCGACGAGGTGTCCGCGGCACTCATCGCGATCGTGGAACGGGTCGCCGGCAGCACGCCCAGGAACCGCGCTCCGGCCCGCGATGAACGCGACGGCTACGAGCAGGCGGCCTAGACGTCCTTGCTGAGCGACTCGCCCAGCGCCGTCATCAGCTCCTCGGTGCCCTGCCGCCGCATTTCCGGCCTGTCCAGGCCGTCGAGGTACACGCCATGCTCGGTGACCTGCAGATCGGTGCCGCCGCTCGAGCCGGGCCGGATCTCGACGGTCGCGACCGACACGGAGATGCGCTTGCCGCCCATGGTCATCTCGTACGTGTAGACGATCCGCTCGTCTGGAACGATGTCGGAGTACGTGGCGTAGAAGCCGATGCGGCTTCCGTCGTCCAGGACGGTCACCATGGTCTCCCGACCGCCCTCGCGGAAGTCGAACGACACATCCTCCTGCTTCGTCTCCGGCGGGCCGGCGAACCACAGCGCCTTCGCGGCCGGGTCGGCGAACGCCTTGAATACGCGGCCAGGGGCGGCGTCGAAGTGCCGTTCGATGGTGAAGGTGTCGTGGACGGTGGAACGCTCGCTCATTGCTCCTCCTCGGAAGTGGAAGATTCGGACGTAGAAGTCAGGTAGGCGCCGAGCCGGTCGAGGCGTTGTTCCCAGCCGGTCCGACGGTCGGCGATCCACTGCTCAGCGGCCTGCAGAGCCGCGGGCTCGATGCTGCAGGTCCGCACCCGGCCAACCTTCTCCGAACGCACGAGACCGCTCGTCTCGAGCACGTGGAGGTGCTGCAGCACCGCCGGCAGCGACATGGCCAGCGGCGCGGCCAGCTCCTTGACGGACGCCGGGCCACGGCTGAGCCGCTCGACCATGCTCCGGCGACTCGCGTCCGCAAGTGCCGAGAACATCAGGTCCAGCGCCGCCGATTGGTTAAGCACTCACTTAACTATCCTCCCCCACCCACCACCCGTCAACCCGCCAGCGGCGTTGATCATGAGGTTACTGCGCCCCGGAACCGGGTCCGGGGCGCAGTAACTTCATGATCAACCGGGCGGCAGGCCGGGGCGGCGCGAGGCCGCGCGGGCGGCGCGCGGGGCGGGCTAGGGGTGGAGGGTTACTTTTACGCCGTCCAGGGAGTGGACGAAGTCGGGGCCGAGGGCCGTTGCCGGGGTGTGTGCTCCGGGCCGCGCGGAAGCCAGCAACGGGATTTCGCGTACCACGGCGTCGGCGGTGATGTCGTACCCGTTGGGGCCGGTCAGCGTCGCGCTGCGGGAGCCGCTCTCCGACCGTACCGAAGCGAAGATCTCCACCGCGGTCGCGGCCCGGACCTGCGCCGACGGACCCGGAGCACCGCGGCGGATGGCGCGCGCCGCGAGCGCCCGGAAGGGCGCGAAACGCAATAGCCCGGCGGCCGGGGTGGCCTTCGGCACCGGACCGAAGACGGTGATGTTGGGGATCCCGGTGGAGTGGTAGGCCGTGACGACGTCACCCCAGGTGATCGCCCCGACCGTGCGGGTGCGGGACGGGAACGCGACCTCGCGCGTCGGTTGGCCGATCGGCCCTCGGACCAGCCTGCCGTCCACCCGGCGCAGCGCTCCCCCGGTCACCATGTCGAGGCCGGTCAGCGCGGTGCCGCGGCTGAGCCCGCCGCCGGCGCGGAAGGCGATCTCCAGCGAGTTGGCGTCGGGCAGCTCGGCCGCGAGCAGCCCGGCCAGGCAGTCGGTCGGTACGACGTCGAAGCCGCCGCCGGTCAACAGCGTGATGCCCGCCTCGGCCGCCTCCGCGTCGCGCGCCAGCACAGCCTCGAACACCTCCAGCTCGCCCGTCACGTCCACGTAGTGCGTGCCGGCGGCCAGGCACGCGTCGACCATGGGCGTCGCGGTTCGCACGAACGGCCCGGCGCAATGCGCGACCGCGTCGACCTGCCCCACGGCCTCGCGCAGCGCCTTCGCGTTGGCGAGGTCGACCACCTTCGCGTCCAGCGCGAGCGAGGTGGCCAGCGCACCGACCGCGGCGGCGTTCCGGCCCGCCAGCACCGGCCGCTCCCCGCGCGCGACCGCGAGCCGCGCGACCAATTCACCGGTGTAACCATTCGCCCCATAGATCATCCACGTCATCGACCCACCGTAGGGTCCGGCGGACGCTGAGCCACCGCCGGGGGGCGCCGCCGTCGACGGAGCGGGCGCACAGGAGTAAGTTTGAGTGCCCCCTGGCGCAGCGCCGGTGGTCCCAGCAGTCCGCGAACCGTCACGGGGAGCTTGAACAACTTGACAGACGCCACCGCCCTGCAGCAGGAGATCGCCACCGAGCAGGAGCACGTCGACCGGGTTTACCGCCGGCTCGCCGAGCTGCGCCGCGACGCGTCCCGTGCGGAGAAGGAGGGCTACCAGCTCGCCGGCGTCGGCACGTTCGGGGCGCTCGTCGAGCGCGATGCGATGGTCTTCCACGCGGCCCGGCGCCGGCACGCCCTGGACACCGAGTACGAGGGCCTGGTCTTCGGCCGCCTCGACCTGGCCTCGGGCGCCGTGCTCCACGTCGGCCGGTTGGGCATCCGCGACGAGAATTCGCAGCCGCTGGTCGTGGACTGGCGGGCGCCGGCCGCGGCCGCGTTCTACCGGGCCACGCCGGCCGAGCCCCTCGGGGTGGTACGCCGACGGATGATCCAGTCGCGCGGCGAGCGCGTCACCGGCATCGAGGACGACCTGCTCGACCCGGACGCGGCGCCGCCGGACATGCGGATCGTCGGCGACGGCGCGCTGCTGGCCAGCCTCTCCCGGGCCACCGGCCGCGGCATGCGTGACATCGTGGCAACCATCCAGCGCGAGCAGGACGAGGCGATCCGCTCCCCCGCGTCCGGCGTCACGATCGTGACCGGCGGACCGGGCACGGGCAAAACGGCGGTGGCGCTGCATCGGGCGGCGTACCTGCTCTACTCGGATCGCAGCCGGTTCGCGGGCGGCGGCATCCTGGTGGTCGGCCCGTCCGACGTGTTCGTCGACTACATCGCGACCGTGCTGCCGTCGCTCGGCGAGGACACCGCCACCCTGCGCTCGCTCGGTTCGCTGGTCGCCGGCTATGACGCCACCCGGGTCGACCCGACCGACGTCGCGGCGATCAAGGGCTCGCTGCGGATGCGCCGGGTGCTCGAGCGGGCCTCGCACGATGCGGTGCCGGACGGACCCACCGAGTTGCGGCTGCTCTACCGGGGCACGCTGCTGAGACTGGACGCCGCGGAGCTGAACCGGATCCGCCGGCGGGCATTGCCCCGCGGGGCACGCCGCAACGAGGTCCGCGGCGCCGGCTTCGACGGGATCTTCGACGCGCTGTGGGCACAGGCAAAGGCCCTCGACGTACGCAACCTGCCCGAGAAACCGGACTTCGAGGCGGAGATCGCCGAACGTGTTGACTTCCGCAACTTCCTGCGCGCCTGGTGGCCGCGGCTCACGCCGATGCGGGTACTGCGCTGGCTGGCGTCACCGTCGCGCCTGCGGGCGTACGCGAACGGGATCCTGTCGCGGGAGGAGATCGCGATGCTGCAGGGCTCGTTCGACGCGCTGGCCGAGCACGGTCCGACGATCGCCGACGTGGCGCTGCTCGACGAGCTGGATGAGTTGATGGGCCGCCCGAAGCAGCCCGCGAGAAAACAGCGGGACCCCTTCCACGTACGCGACGGCGTGCGCGAGCTGACCACGTTCGCGGATCGGCAGGCCGCGGCGCGTGCGGTCCCGCCGCGCGACGACGACTACCGCGAGTACGCGCACGTCGTGGTCGACGAGGCACAGGACGTCTCGCCGATGCAGTGGCGCATGATCGGGCGGCGCGGGTCGTACGCGTCCTGGACCATCGTCGGCGACCCGGCGCAGACGGCCTGGGCGGGCGACCCGGCCGAGCTGGACCGGGCCCGCGACCGGGCGCTGGGCTCGCGCCGGCGCAACACGTACGCCCTGACCACGAACTATCGGAACTCGTCGGAGATCTTCGCGGAGGCGGCGTCGGTGATCCGGACGATCATGCCGGATCTGGCGTTGCCGACCGCGGTCCGCAGCACCGGCGTGTCGCCGGTCGATCTCGTCACAGATGCGGCGTCGCTGCCGATGGCGGTGCGCGAGGCGGCCGAGAAACAACTGGCCGACGTCGACGGCACGGTCGGCGTGATCACGCCGGTGCCGCGCCGCGACGAGGTGGCGGGGTGGGTGGCCGGGCTGCCCGACCGCC
>JBKOWB010000305.1:0-3455 GCA_046724195.1 Actinomycetota bacterium | reverse complement strand
CCGGCCGGCGGCGCGCCCAAGATGTTCACGCGCGGCTTCAAGGGCCTGTTCTTCGCCCAGCAGGCGACGGCCCCGCACCAGGCCGACGTGTTCGTCGACTGGATCAAGTCGCTCCCGGCCGACCAGCAACCGAAGACGGCGGCGTACCCGACCCAGGACGACCCGTTCGCCGCGCCGGTGATCGAGTCGATGCAGAAGCAGCTCGAGGCGCTCGGCGTGAAGACGGTCTACAGCTCGACCTACCCGGCCGACGCTACGAACTTCCAGTCCATCGCCAGCCAGATGGCCGGCAAGAAGCCCGACCTCATCGCGCAGGGCGCGGTCTTCGAAGACGGCGTCGGCCTGGTCCGCTCGCTCAAGCAGCTGCGGTACTCGCCGAAGATCATGTTCCAGACCTCGGCGCCCAGCAACGCCGGCCAGTACAGCTCCGGCATCGGCGTGGCCAGCACCGAGGGCGTCTTCTACACGGTGAGCTGGCACCAGGACGCCAAGACCCCGCGCAACACCGATTTCGTCTCCGGCTACCAGGCCGCGTACCAGAACGCGGACCCGGCCGAGGACGCCGCCGACGCGTACGCGGCCGCCCAGGTCCTGCAGGAGGCCGTCAACCAGGTCGGCTCCCTGGACCAGGCGAAGATCCGCGACTGGCTGCACGCCAACACCGTGCAGACCATCCTCGGCCCGCTGAGCTGGAAGGACACCGGCGAGCCCAGCGGCAAGTTCCTGCTCGCGCAGTGGCAGTCCGGCAAGGCCCAAGTCGTCGCCCCGGCGGAAGCCGCGACGTCGCAGACTGTGGTCAACCCGAAGCCCAACTGGAAGTGACATCCGGCATGACCTCGTTCATCCAGGCCATCGCGCTCGGCGTGCTCATTGGTGGCATCTATGCGCTGATGGCCTCCGGCCTGACCCTGATCTTCGGGGTCCTGCGCATCATCAACATCGCCCAGGGTGCGTTCCTCATCCTGGTCGCCACGTTCACCTGGTGGCTGTGGCGGGCGATCGGGATCGACCCGATCCTCGCCGCGGTCATCACCACCCCGTTGATGTTCGGGCTCGGCTGGGCCACGTACCGATATGTCGTCTCCCGGATTCGCGGCCAGGCGCCGTCCATGTCCGTCCTGCTGACGTTCGGGCTGGCGCTGGTCATCGAGGGGTTCCTGAACGTGGTCGCGGGCAACAAGTTCCGGTCCGCGACCCCGCCCTACTTCGAGCAGTCCTACCGGATCGGGCCGATCCTGCTGCCCAAGGCCCAGGTGTACGGATTCCTGGCGGCCGTGGTGGTACTCGCCGCGCTGTACGTCATCCTGACCCGCACCTGGACCGGCCGGGCGATCCGCGCGACTTCGCAGAACCCGTCGGCTGCGGCGCTGGTCGGCATCGGCGCCACCAGCACCGCCGCGTTGGCGTTCGCGCTGGGCAGCGCCAGCGCGGGCGTCGGCGGGTCCGTCCTGTCCGTGCTCTATCCGTTCTTCCCGGCGTCGCACTACGACTGGATCTCCCGGCTGCTCGGCATCGTGGTGTTGGGCGGCATGGGCAGCCTGCCGGGCGCGCTGATCGGCGCACTGATCCTCGGCATGGCCGAGACGTTGACCGCCACCTACGGCGGCCTGCAGTGGTCCACGCTGGTCTTCTATCTCGTCATCATGGCGGTGTTGCTGGTCCGGCCGCAGGGTTTGTTCGGCACCCGTCTCCGCGAGGACGCGGCATGAGCGAGCGCACCGAGCGAAGCGAGGGCCACGAGGGCATGCCAAAGGGGAGCACAGCATGATCAGGGTCCTCAATCGGTTCCCGCGCCGGCACCTCATCGCCGCCCTGGTGCTACTGGTGCTGCTGATCTACCCGATCATCAATCCGTGGCAGCCGTACCCGCAGGGCGTCATGCTGCTCGCGTTCCTGCTCGCCATCCAGGCAGTCAGCTGGAACATCATCTCCGGGTACGCCGGCTACATCTCGCTCGGGCACAGCATGTTCCTCGGGCTGGGCTCGTACACGGCGGCGATCGTGGCGTTGCACACCGGGGTCAACCCGCTCTGGGTCGCGCCGCTCGGCGGTGTGACCGCGGTGCTCGTCGCCGTGGTCTTCGGCTCGGTGGTGCTGCGCACCCGGGGCCACGCGTTCGTCATCATCACCATCGCGTTGCTGCTCTCCGCGCAGGTGGTGGCGACGAACTGGAGCTCACTCACGAACGGGTCCGACGGCATCACCCTCGAACTGCCGTTCTGGAGCTCCGATTTCCAGAACATCCCCTTCTACTACATCTTCCTGCTGCTGCTGGTGCTGACCGTGCTGTTCAGCGCGTGGATCGCCCGGACCAAGTTCGGCACCGGCCTGGTCGCGATCCGCGAGGACGAGGGCAAGGCCGCGTCCATCGGCGTCAACACGACCATTTTCAAGATCACCGCGTACGCGGCCAGCTCGTTCTTCATCGGCGTCGCGGGCGGCGTGTACGCGTACTACCAGACGTTCCTGAACCCGGTCGGCGCGTTCTCGATTCTCGGCAGCGTCCTGATCGTCCTGGCCGCGCTACTCGGCGGTCGCGGCACGCTGTACGGCCCGGTGCTTGGCGCGTTCATCGTCCAACTGGTCAACGAGGGCGCCACGGTCTATGGCGGCGGCACCTCGACCCGCGTCCTGATCCTCGGCGTGATCCTGGTGCTGGTCGTGCTGTTCCTGCCGGCCGGCCTGCTCCCGACGATGGAGTCGGCGTGGCGCAAGCGGCACCCGGTCGACACCGAGTACACGGATCAGACCGGTGCACTGGCCAGGACGTCCGTGGTCGTCCGTGAGCGGGAGGCCGCGTTCACCCGCGACGACGCGCCGGTCGCCGGGCCGCTGCTCGACGTCCGCGGCGTCACCAAGCGCTTCGGCGGCCTCACCGCCGTCGACGGCGTCGACCTCACCGTTGAGCAGGGCAGCATCACCGCCCTGATCGGCCCGAACGGCTCCGGCAAGACCACGCTGTTCAACCTGATCACCGGCACCATGCCGGCCGACGCCGGCGAGGTCTGGTTCGCGGGCAAGCGGATCGACAAGCTGGCGCCGTGGTCCCGCGGCCACCTCGGGCTCGGCCGCACCTTCCAGGTGACCCGCCTGTTCAAGGACATGACCGTGCTACAGAACGTCGTCGCTCCGCTGCCGGACGGCAAGGCGCGCACGATGTTCGCCGACGCGGTCAGCGGTGCCGAGGCCGAGCGGGCCAAGGAGCTGCTCGACATCGTCGGCCTCGGCCGGTTCGCCGCACAGCGGGCCGGGACCCTGTCGTACGGCCAGCAGAAGCTCGTCGAGCTCGCCCAGGTGCTGATGCTGGAGCCCAAGCTGATCCTGCTCGACGAGCCGGCCGGCGGCGTCAACCCGAGCCTGCTGGGCCGGCTCACCGAGGTGATCCGGGAGCTGAATTCGGGTGGCGTCACGTTCCTCGTGGTCGAGCACAACATCCCGATGGTCCTGGACCTGTG
>JBKOWB010000313.1:0-5024 GCA_046724195.1 Actinomycetota bacterium | reverse complement strand
GAGATGATCCACTCGGTGTTCTCGCTCGGCGACACGATCGCGCGCGAGGTGATGGTGCCGCGCACCGAGATGGTGTGGATCGAGAGCTCGAAGACGCTGCAGCAGGCGCTGTTCCTGTTCCTGCGCTCCGGCTTCTCCCGCATCCCGGTGATCGGCGACAGCGTCGACGACGTGCTGGGCGTGCTCTATCTCAAGGACGTGGTGCGGCGTACCCAGTCCGGTGACCCCGCCGCGACCGCCGAGGCGGTCGCCGACGTGATGCGGCCGGCCACGTTCGTGCCGGAGTCCAAGCCGGTCGACGACCTGCTGTCCGAGATGCAGGCCGCCCGCACCCACCTGGTCATCGTCGTCGACGAGTACGGCGGGACCGCCGGCCTGGTCACCATCGAGGACATTCTCGAGGAGATCGTCGGCGAGATCACCGATGAGTACGACGTCGAGCGTCCGCCGGTGGAAAACCTCGACGACGGCTCGGTACGGGTGACCGCGCGGCTGCCGATCGAGGACCTAGGTGAGATCTTCGGTGTGGAGCTGCCCGCCGACGAAGTCGAGACGGTCGGCGGGTTGCTGGCCCAGACGCTGGGCCGGGTGCCGATCCCGGGCGCGAGCGTCGACGTCGGCGGCCTGCACCTGATCGCCGAGGGCACCACGGGCCGCCGTAACCGGATCGATTCGGTGCTGGTCCGCCGGAGCGAGCCGCCCGCCGAAGAAGCCGAATCCACCGCCGAGGCCGAGGAAAGACAACCCGCCGATGCCTGACCAGAACACCGCTACGACCGGCTCCGCCGCCGTTCCTTCCGCCGAGGGGGCGCTCAGCGCCGAGGACGCCAAGCTGGTCACGCTGGCGCGCGGGGCCCGGGCCCGGGTGGGCGCGGTCGAGGGCGCATCGGTACGCGACCAGGACGGGCGCACCTATGCGGCGGCGACCGTCGTGCTGCCCAGCCTGTCGGTGACCGCCCTGCAGCTGGCGGTGGCGTCCGCGGTGGCCGCCGGCGCCGCCCGGCTGGAGGCCGCGGCCGTGGTGACCGAGGCGTCGACGCTCGACGGCGCGGGCCACGCGGCGGTCCGCGACCTGTCCGCCGAGGCGCCGATCCACGTGGCCGCCCCGGACGGCACCCTGCTCGGCACGGTCACGGCATGACGGGGTGCACCGAGCGCAGCGAGGGCCGCGAGGGCATGCCCGAGGAAGGCACGGCGTGACCGAGCGGACCGAGCGGGGCGGGGACCGCGACCGGCGCGGCGCGGGGGCGGCCGGTGGTGGCAGCAGCCGGAGGGCGTCTCGGCGCGGCGGCGCACCGGACTCGCCGGGGAGCCATCGAGGTGGTGGTGCGGGTGTGGAGCGCGACGCGCGTACTCTCAAAAATGGGGTAAAGGGTGCGGTTCCGACGGGCAAGGCCCACCGGCACAAGGCCGCGACGCGGCCGGCCGCGGACGACGCCGCCTACCGGGCCGGATTCGGCTGCTTCGTGGGGCGACCGAATGCGGGCAAATCCACCCTGATCAACGCGATCATCGGGCAGAAGATCGCGATCACATCGAGCAAGCCGCAGACCACGCGGCACGTCATTCGCGGGATCGTGCACCGGCCGAATGCCCAGCTGGTGCTGGTCGACACGCCGGGACTGCATCGGCCGCGGACGCTGCTGGGCGAGCGGCTGAACGACCTCGTGAAGGAGGCCTGGAGCGAAGTCGACGTCATCGGCGTCTGCCTGCCGGCGGACGAGAGCATCGGGCGCGGGGACCGGTTCATCGCGGCGGAGATGGCCCGGCTCAAGGCCACCGTGATCGCGGTGGTGACGAAGGCCGACCTGGTCGACCCAGCCACGCTCGCGCAGCATCTGCTGGACGTGAGCGAGCTGTACGACTTCGCGGAGATCGTGCCGGTCAGCGCGGTGTCCGGGTATCAGGTCGACGCGCTGGTCGACGTGATGATCAAGTACCTGCCGGAGTCTCCGCAGCTGTATCCGGACGACGTGCTGACCGAGGAGCCCGAGCAGGTGCTGATCGGCGAGCTGATCCGCGAGGCCGCGCTGGAGGGCGTGCGCGACGAGCTGCCGCACTCGATCGCGGTGCTGGTGGAGGAGATGATCGACGAGGGCGGGCTGACCCGGATCTTCGCGGATGTCTACGTGGAGCGGGACAGCCAGAAGTCCATCGTCATCGGCGCCCGCGGGTCGCGCCTGAAGGATGTGGGGACGCGTGCGCGGACGGAGATCGAGAAGCTGCTCGGCAGGCGGGTCTATCTCGACCTGCACGTGCGCGTCGCCAAGGAGTGGCAGCGCGACCCGAAGCAGCTCCGCAAGCTTGGTTTCTAGCGATTTTTGTCTGACCCGCGCGCGAGGATGGTCCCCATGACGTCCACCCCGGCGCAGGTCCGGCGCACGTATTACCTCCTCGGGTTCGGCAACACCCTGGCCGCGTCCCTGATCTGGGGTGTGAACACGATCTTCCTGCTGGACGCGGGGCTGAACAACTTCGAGGCGTTCTCGGCGAACGCGTTCTTCACCGCCGGGATGGTGCTGTTCGAGGTTCCGACCGGAATCGTGGCCGACTCGTGGGGGCGCCGGCTGTCATACCTGCTGGGCACGGTGACGCTGGCGGTCACAACGGTGCTGTACCTATTGCTGTGGTACGTCCACGGGCCGTTCTGGGCTTGGGCGATCTCCTCCGTCCTCATCGGCCTGGGCTTCACGTTCTTCTCCGGCGCCACCGAGGCATGGCTGGTCGACGCGCTGCACGCGACCGGATACCAGGGTTCGCTCGACGCGGTGTTCGCGCGTGGGCAGGTCTACACAGGCGCCGGGATGCTGCTGGGCGCGGGCGGCGGCGGATATCTGGCCCAGTTCGCCGGGCTGGGCGCGCCCTATCTGCTGCGGGCCGGGATCCTGGTGGCCATGTTCGTGCTGGCCGCGATGCTGATGCGTGACCTGGGCTTCACCCCGCGGCGGGGCGCCCTGGTTCCCGAGGTCCGCCGGATCGCCGGCCAGTCCGTCGAGTACGGGCTCAAGGTCCGGCCGGTGCGCTGGCTGATGCTGGAGGCGCCGTTCACCGGCGGCGTCGCGATCTATGTGGGTTACGCGCTGCAGCCGCACCTGCTCAACCTCTGGGGCGATCAGACCGCGTACGGCGTCGCGGGGCTCGCGGCGGCGTTGCTGGCGGCGGCGCAGATCGTCGGCGGCCTGGTCACGCCGGCGATCCGGTCGCTGTTCCGGCGGCGTACCGACATGCTGCTGGCGACGCTCGGGCTGGGCTCGGTCGCGGTGCTGCTCATCGGCCTGATCCCGAACTTCTGGGCGGTGCTGGCGCTGATCGTCGCCTGGGGACTGTTGTTCGCGGCGGCGACGCCGGTGCGCCAGGCGTATCTGAACGGAATGATCCCCTCCCAGGAACGGGCCACGATCCTGTCGTTCGACTCGCTGATGTCGTCCGCCGGCGGGGTGGTGGTTCAACCCGCGCTCGGCCGGGCCGCGGACCTCTGGGGCTACCCGACCTCGTACGTGCTGTCGGCGGCCGTGTCGGCGCTGGGGCTGCCGTTCGTGTGGCTGTCGCGGCGGTCGCGCGTCCCGGCGGACGTCATGGTCGAGCCGGCGCCGGCGACTACCGCTGCCTGACCACCAACGGCTGGGCCACCTGACCCAGGAAGCCGTCGAGGTCGTAGAGGTCGCCATGGGCCAGGCCGATCCCGTCGGCCGCGAGCTCGGTGCGGCAGGCCAGGTGGACCCACTCGCCGTCGGCCGGGCGCAGCAGCGTGGTGGTCATCGTTGGCGGAATGGACAGCCAGTCCCCCAGCGGCAGGACCGCGGAGAGACCGTTCGCCGAGTCGGCGATCAGCAACGCCCGAGCCTGCCCGGTGATCTGCTCGCCGTCCAGCAGCGGCAGCCGCACCCGGGTCCATACCTCGGTGATGCCGGTCCGGTCGAAGCCGCCGCGGGTGAACCGCCACTCGATGGCCTCGCCGTAGCCCCAGCTGTCCAGCCCAGTGAACGAACGCTGCGCGGCCGCTTCGGCGGGCAGCGGCGGCGGCATCCGGGGCTCGGTGACCACCGGTGGCTTCGGGCCGGTCGCGATGTGCCAGCCGCGGGCGGTCACGGCGACCCTCCCGTCGATCACCATCCTGGCCTCGGACAGGTAGGAGAGCCGGCCGGGCTTGAGTGGCGAAACCTCGATCCGGAACTCGCTCCGCGGGATCGGACCGAGGAAGTCGACCGAGATCCGGGCCAGCCGCAGGTCGCCGCCCGGGGCCATGGCATGCGCCAGCAGCGCGGTCGGCGGACCACCGTGCTGGGCCCGGGTGTCCCACGGGCTCTCGGTGGCCCGCGTCGGCTCGTAGGTGTCGTCGCCGCGGCGCAGGAAGAAAGCCGACTCGGTCATGCCCGAATCATCTCCCGTGGCGACGATTACGCCGTCGTGGCGACTGTCACGCCGTGGTGGTGGTCACGGCCGCGTGGCGACCTCTCACGCCGCCGCCGTTACCGTCACGTCGCCGCTGCCGGTGCGCACGTCGAGCACGTTCTTCGCCTTCGGGTCGTCGGTGATGCCGGCGACGTTCGCGTCGCCGGACCCGGTCCGGGTGTGCACCTGGTACGCCCCCGGCGGCACGGTCACGTTCACGTCGCCACTGGTCGCCTGCGCGGTGACGCCGGTCGGTACGGTCAGCTTCACCTCGACTTCGCCGGACGTGGTCTTGGCGCTGACCGGGCCGCCGCCGATGTTGACGGCGCGCACGTCGCCGGAGGTGGCCTGCAGCGTCACCCCGCCCTTGCTGTCGATCACCGTGATGTCTCCGGACGTGGATCTGGCCTTCACCGTGCCGGTCGCACCCCGGACCATGATGTCGCCGGAATTCAGCGTGACGTCGGCCGTCGCGATTCCGGTCAGGCCCAGGTCGCCGGAGGCCAGCCCGCCGGTGACGGCAACGCCGGTGGGCGCCTGGATCTCGTACGACACGCTGCAGTGGTGGCCGCAGCGGGTGTCGATGTGCAGCACGCTCCCGACCATCCGGTAGCTCGGGCCCGGGTCCTTAC
>JBKOWB010000401.1:0-4669 GCA_046724195.1 Actinomycetota bacterium | reverse complement strand
AAGTATTGTTAACTGAAAAGGCCACTGTTTCGGGCCCGCCAAGGCATAGACGCAGCTCAAAGCGCCTACTGAAGTCGCAGGTCAAGCACTGTCGTGATGGCCGTCACAGACCGGATTCCCAGAAAACTGCCAGCTAACTCTGAAACACGTTTACCCATACAGCGAAAAACACTCACCAAATCGGCACCTCCGGTCCGGCCGGACAGCGGTGGCCGGACCCCAACGTGGGGGGCGAACGATACCCGTTCGGGTGAAGCATGAGTGTCGATGTCCCGCCCGGTCAGCTCGGCGGGCGCGACCAGTACTCGTCCTCGCTGCCTGGCTGCGGCCCGTCGGGCGGGTTCGCAGCGGTATCCGGTGACGAAGCGTAGCCGGGTCGATCAACGGTTTGAGCCGGATCGGCGGGTTTGGCGGTTCCGGCGGGGTCTGCGGTCCGGGCCGGATCGGCGGGTTTGGCGTGCTCGGCCAGATCGGCCGGTCCCGGCGAAACGGCCGCTGGCGTGTCCGGCGTGCCGGGCGCGGGCGTGCCGGGGCTCTGGGGCGGGACGTAACCCGGTGGTGGCGCGTAGGCCGACGGATCGAAGCCTGGCGGTGGCACGTAGGCGGACGGATCTAAGCCCGGCGGCTGTCCGTGGCCGACCGGTGCGCCGTACTGGTGTCCGCTGTAGCCGGGCACCGGGCTGTAGCCGGCAGCCGGGCCGTGACCGGCCGGTGCGCCATAGCCGGAACTTGGGCCGTAGCTCGGCGGCGGGGCATAGATCGGCTGTCCGTAACCCGGTGCCGGCGCCTGCAATCCCGGGCCATACCTCCGTGCGGCGAAAGGATCCGGCTGCGGCTGCGCCGGAACGCGGCCGAAAAACGTACCGGGGCTGACGAGCAGCAGCGTGGCCACCAGGGCGTACCCGACGATCTGGGCGACAGCCAGCGCGACGTTCAGCCCGATCCAGCCGGCCGGGTACGCGTCCGCCAGCGCGGTCCCGATCGTCCCCGGACTACCCTCCCCGCTGCGCTGGATCAACATCGCCACCGTTGAGCCGCAGCCGGCCAGCAGGCCCAGGCCGCAGACCGCCCAGACCGCGATGCGGGAGGCGTTGCTACCGCGCCGCAGGCCAAGCGCGAGGACGACGTACAGCGCGAAGAGAATCACCGCAAGAACCGTGGCGATGGCCGCGCCGATCCACAGCACCGTGACGAACCCGTCTACGTCCGCGCTGTCCGCCCCGGCCGCCGCGGCACGGAACCGGTCGACCACGCCAGGCGTGACCGCGAGCGTCGCGATGGCGTAGCCGAGGCCGGCCAATCCCATCGCGGCCAGCAGGGCGGCTGCCAGTGCAACCTGCCCGGGCCGGCGGGGCGCGGTGGCAGCGGTTGCGGGCGGCTCGACTGCGTACGACATTGACGACTCCCCCGGATGATCCGACGGGCACGAACCTACCGGGAAGCCGGCGTCGACGCCGCCGATCCCCCGTCGCTCAGGGGTCGGAGGTCGGATCCGCCGGCGGCCGGTCCCGCTTGTCCCTGGCCGGAGGTGGGCTCCACGGATCGGATGGCGGGATGAAGCCGGTGTGCGGCGGCGGCGCCGGATCCCCGCCCAGGCCTGGCGGCGGGGTCGAAGGGCCGGAAGACGTGCCCGACGACAGCTCATCGGGCGATGACGGCCGGTACGGCGAGGACGGAGACGACGGAGACGAGTTTGAGGGCGGCGAGGAAGAAGGGCCGGGCGAGCCCGACTGATCGGGAGGCGGCGGAGTGGGCTGCTCCGGATAGGCCGGATACTCCGGCTGGCCGGGGTATTGCGGCTGGCCCGGGTAGAGAGACTGGCCCGGATAGGCAGACTGGCCCGGGTACTGCGGCTGACCCGGATACGGAGGCTGGCCCGGATATTGCGGCTGGCCGGGGGCGGCCTGGCCCGGATAAGGAGTCCCATATTGTGGATACGGCATCGACGGATCCCACGCGGCCTGCGCCGGCCGGAAGTACGCGTTCGACGCCGGCAACGCCAGCAGGATGATCGCCCCGAGGATGGACAGCAGCGAGATCGCCGACAGCGTCACGGTGACCGGCATGTACCACGACGGCAGCGCGTCCGCGAGCCGCTGCTCCACATCACTGGGGCTGGGACCGTCGCCCGTGCTCAGGTTCATCGACCCGGTCACCGCCGTGCCGGCCAGTCCGAGACCGCTGCAGCACAGCGAGATTCCGCCGATCACCCAGGTCGTGACGCGGGCGGCCTGGCGGCCACGGTTGTTGAATATGGCCAGAATCGCCAGCCCGGCCGCGAACAGGATGTTGAGCACCACGCCGATCACGGTCGTGGCCACGATGACCGCCTCGGCGCCCTCCGCCGACGTGCCCGCGTACGCGTCGCGGTAGACCCCTGTGATCGTGCTGACCTCGGTCAGTGACAGCACGGCGCTGATCAGGCTCACGGCCGCGGTCACGTACAGTAAGTAGGACGAGACGGTGACAGTCGTCGGTCGCGTGCGTGGCGCCGGCGCTTGCGCGTACATCGGATAAGCCACGATGCCCCCTTCAGATCCACTCACGGTATCGGGTCGCACGTTCAGGGGACGACAAGAGGCACCCCGACCCATACACTTCCATCCCGTGGCGCCCCGCTGGCAAGAGATCACTCCAGCGACGCCCCCTGCCCGGCCGAGTCGCCGCCCCCGCCCACTGATCGCCGGGGCACAGGCAGACCGGATTCGGGCTCCCTCCCGATTGCGCTGGCCGCGTGACCACTCCGCGGCCGCCCCAGAGCTGACAAGGACCGGTGAGTCCCATGCCCCACGCAGACACCCTGACCGTCGTGCACCATGACGACACGCGAACCCGCTACCAAGACGTCCGGTACGAGCTGCACCGCGACGGCATCAGGATCTGGTCCGAGGAGGGCGAGGTCGCCATCACGGACATCCTCATGACCGAGGCCTACCGGCAACGGGAGGCCACCGAGTAGCAATCAGCAAGAAAGAGGGGCCCCGAAACCGAAACGGGGCCCCTCTTCTCGTCAGCGAGCGCCAGAAACCGAAGTCAGCGAGCGCCCGCAACCGAAGTCAGCGAGCGCCCGCAACCGAATTCAGCGAGCGCGGGAAACCGAAAGACCGTCCTTGGCGTCGTTGAGATCGACCACCACCGTGTCGCCGTCCGTGATGTCGCCGGCCAGCAGCGCCTTCGCCAGCGAGTCGCCGATCGACGACTGCACCAGCCGGCGCAGTGGCCGCGCGCCGTACACCGGGTCGTAGCCCCGGTCGCCGAGCCACTGCACGGCAGCGTCGGTGACCTGCAGGCTCAGTCGCCGGTCCGCGAGCCGGTTACGCAGCCTGCCAAGCTGGATGTCCACGATCGCCGCAAGATCCTGCGGGGTGAGCGCGTGGAACACGACGATGTCGTCGAGCCGGTTCAGGAACTCGGGCTTGAAGTGCGCCCGGACGCTCGCCATGACCTCCTCGCGGCGCTCGTCCTCGCTGAGCGTGAAGTCGGAGATCACCGACGAGCCCAGGTTCGAGGTGAGCACCAGGATCGCGTTGCGGAAGTCGACCGTACGGCCCTGGCCGTCGGTGAGCCGCCCGTCGTCGAGGACCTGCAGCAGCACGTCGAAGACGTCCGGGTGCGCCTTCTCCACCTCATCCAGCAACACCACCGAGTACGGCCGGCGCCGGACCGCCTCGGTCAGCTGGCCGCCTTCTTCGTAACCCACATAGCCGGGCGGCGCGCCGAGCAGGCGGGCAACGGAGTGCTTCTCCCCGTACTCGCTCATGTCGATGCGCACCATGGCCCGCTCGTCGTCGAAGAGGAACCCGGCCAGCGCCTTGGCCAGCTCGGTCTTGCCGACGCCGGTCGGACCGAGGAACAGGAAACTGCCGGTGGGCCGATCAGGGTCGGCGACGCCGGCCCGGGCTCGGCGCACGGCGCCGGAGACCGCCTCGACGGCCTCTCGCTGGCCCACGACCTTGGCCCGCAGGGACTCCTCCATGCGGAGCAGCTTCGCGGTCTCGCCCTCCAGCAGCCGACCCGCCGGGATGCCGGTCCAGGACGCGATGACCTCGGCGATGTCGTCCGCGCCGACCTCCTCCTTGACCATCGGCGGCTCGGTCTTCTCGTCCTCGGCCGCCGAGGCGCTCTCGATCCCGGCGATGAGCGCAGGGATCTCCTGGTACTGCAGGCGGGACGCCTTCTCCCAGTCCGCCTCGCGCTGGGCGCGCTCCAGCTCGGCCTGCGCCTCGTCGAGCTGCTTCTTCAGCTCGCCGACCCGGTTCAGGCCGCCGCGCTCGCGCTCCCACCGCGCGTTCAGCGCGGTGAGCTCCTCCTCGCGGTCGGCGAGGTCACGCTCGAGGCGCTGCAGCCGGGCGACCGAGGCTGGGTCGGTCTCCTTGGCCAGCGCGAGCTTCTCCACGCGCATCCGGTCGACGTGGCGCTGCAGCTGGTCCAGCTCGACCGGCCGGGAGTCGATCTCCATGCGCAGCCGGGACGCCGCCTCGTCGATGAGGTCGATGGCCTTGTCCGGCAGGAACCGGTCGCTGATGTAGCGGTCCGAGAGTGCCGCGGCGGCGACCAGTGCACCGTCGGTGATCTGGACCCGATGGTGGGCTTCGTACCGGCCCTTGAGCCCGCGCAGGATGCCGATGGTGTCCTCGACCGTCGGCTCGCCCACGACGACGGGCTGGAA
>JBKOWB010000192.1:0-6811 GCA_046724195.1 Actinomycetota bacterium | reverse complement strand
AACTACACTGGCACGACCTCGTCGGCAGCGTCAGATGTGTATAAGAGACAGACGCTCAGGTCGGGCGCCTGCGCGGGTTGGTCCTTGCCCTGCGCGGGCGCCTGCGGTGCGGGCCCCGCCTCGCCCGCATCCGCGGCCTGGTTCTTGCTCAGGCCGGGCGCGCCAGCCGACGAGCCCGTAGTGTCCGACGCGCCGCTGCTGCACGCTGTCAGGGCGATGCCCGCGACCATCGCGGCGCCGATCAATGCGGTCGTCCTTCGTGCTCCACCCATGATTCCTCCGATTCCCCGTGCGTTTGCCGGCTCGGACGTGCGGCGCGCGTCCTCCGGTTCCGGCAGACTGCGGGGTGAGGAGTCACAATTCGGCTGCGGAGGAGTCCCGTGCGCGTCACGAAGTTCACGCATTCCTGCTTACGCATCGAGGGCGGCGATTCGGCGCTGGTGGTCGACCCGGGCGTGTTCAGCGAGCGAACCGCGCTGACCGGTGCGGACGCCGTACTGATCACCCATGAGCACGTCGACCACCTGGACGCGGATGCGCTTGCCGAGGCGGTGTCCCGACGGCCCGGGATGCGGGTGTACGCGCACCCGGACGTCCTGCCGAAACTGGCCGCGTTCGCCGACGCGGTGACCCCGGTGGCGGTCGGGGAGGAATTCCAGGCCGCGGGGTTCACGGTGCGGGCGTACGGCGGCCTCCACGCGATCATCTACCCGGAGATTCCCCGGATCGCCAACCTCGGCTACCTCATCGCAGACGGCGAAACGTCGGTCTACACGCCGGGCGATTCGTTCACCGTGCCCGAGGACGCGCTCGTGGAGACGCTGTTCGTGCCGCTCAACGCGCCCTGGATGAAGCTTGCGGAGTCGATCGACTTCGTCCGCGCTGTCAAGCCGCGCCGGGCGTACGCGCTGCACGACGCCCTGCTGAACGAGAACGGGGCGAAGGTCTCGGACGGCCACCTGGAGCGCTTCTCCGGCACCGACTACGCGCACGTGGCGCCCGGCACCACGATCGACTGACGTGCCGAGCGCCACCGATCAGCTGATCCGGCGGATGTACGAGGCCCCGCCGGACGGCTTCGTCGCGGCCCGCGCCGCCGCGGTCGCCGACGCCCGCAAGGCCGGCGACTCCGACGCCGCCAAGCGCCTCGCCGCGCTGCGCAAGCCGACCGTGGCCGCGTGGGTGGTCAACCTGCTCGCACTGCGCCGCCCGGACCTGATCGACGAGCTGGTCGAGCTGGCCACCGCGCTGCGTACCGCCCAGCGCGGCCTCAAGGGCGACGAGCTGCGCGAGCTGACCACCCAGCGCCGCCAGGTCGTCTCGGCGCTCGTCGCGGCGGCCCGCAAGCTCGCGGTCGAGGAGGATCCGGGGATGGGCGGGGCCAAGCTGCCGCTCGCCGAGGTGGAAGCCACGCTGACCGCGGCGCTGGCGGAGCCGGAGATCGCGGCGCAGGTGCGTACCGGGCGGCTGATCCGCGCGGCCACGTACGCGGGCTTCGGCGAGGTGCCGCGCCCACGGCTGCGCCTGATCACCGCGGACGACGAGGCACCGGACGAGGATGAGACCCAGGACGACCAGGAGCTCCTCGAGGACGAGGAGCCGACCCGGCCCGCCGCGCGGGAGCGCGCCGCGGCCGAACGGCGGCGCCGGGAGCTCGCCGAGCGCAAGCGCGAACTTGGCCGGGAGCTGGCCTCGGCGCAGGCGGCGGAGAAGCGCGCAGACGCGCAGCTCGGGCGCGCCGAGGCGGCTGAGCGTGACGCGGGTCATCTCGTGGAGGACCTCGACGCGGAGCTGGCCGAGCTGGAGCGCCGACGCACCGAGGCGGTGGCCGACGTGTCCCGCCGCAAGCTGGCCCGACGCACCGCGGAGCGGGAGGCGGCCGCGGCGCGGCGGCGGGTGGGCGACGTACAAGCGGCGCTCGAGGACCTCGAGGCCGGCGGCCGCGACTGAGAGAATATTTTCCACGACCGGTCGGGAAGAGCAGAATCGGGCAGGTGACACCCGAACAGGCCGCCGCCAACGCCAAACCGGGACTCGCCACTCTCGTATGCGCCTTCGCCGAATCGCCGCAAACAGTGCGCCGTGCGCGGCTGCTCGGCTTGTCCGGTTGGGAGTACCACGTGTCGGCGCGGGCCGGGGCACTCGGCGATGTCCGGCCCGAGACCGTGGCCGCCGCGATCGGCTTCATCGCGCCCGAGGCGGTCGCGGACGCCTGGGGGGCCGCCACCAAGGCGACCGAGCCTATGGAAGTCGCGACGTGGCACCTGCACGAGCTGTGCCGCTGGGGCTGCGATCAGCTGGGCGGGTTACCCCGTCTGGGCCGGCTCTTGGACCTGTCCACGCGGGTGGTCCACGCCGCGGATGGTGCGGCGCTGCCGTTGTTCGCGGCGTGGCGGGCCATGCCGGTGGCCGACGCCGAACCGGGCGCGCAGGCCGCGGTAATGCTGCACCTGTTGCACGAGCACCGGATGAGCGTGCACGTCGTCGCCGTCCGGGCGAGCGGGCTGACGCCGTTGCAGGCCATCATCGCCGGCCCCGAGGGCGAGACGGGCGCGGTGGCGTTCGGCTGGCAGCCTCCGTACCCGGCGGCCGGGCCGATCGTTCGCCGTCTCCTGTGGGCGGAGTCGATCGCGGACGCGATGGCGGGGCAGGCGTACGCGGAGCTGGAACTCGCGGAGCGGGTGGAGCTGGTCGGGCTTCTCGAATCGCTCAGCCACCGGCTCGGCCGATAACTCTCTTCCGGCCGATCGCGGCCAAGTGCTCGAAGTATGGCGCGGTTTTGGACCGGTCAGACCTCCGGCGAGGAGGTACCGGTCGGCCGGCGGCGCAGCTCCGAGACGTAGTCGTCGGGCGCACCAGCCTTCTCGGCCGCATTCGCGATCTCGGAGAGGTACCACGCGGTCGGCATCCCGCCCTCGTAGCCGTCGAAGACGTAGACCCAGGCACTGAACTCGCCCTCGAGCGTCTCGACACGTACCGTGATTTTCTGGTACCGGCCGGCGGTGACGCCCTCGACCTCGTCGAGCTGCGCCGCATCCCACGGGTGAACGTCGTAGAGGGACACGAAGACCCGGTCGCCGGGCGACTCGACGATCGTGGTGACCGCGCCCTCCCAGCCCATGTCGCCCTCGCCGGCGAAGGTCAGGCGCCAGCCTTCTATCCAGCCCACGCCGACCATCGGTGAGTGCGGACAGTAGGCCCGCATGCGGGCCGGATCGAGGTTAGAGCCGTACGCGGCGTAATGACGCACGGCGATGACGATAGCCGTACGTCCGGGTGAGGGAGAATACAAGGGGTGCGTGTCGGCACACTTGAGTCCAGTTTCGTGGCGGTTAGCCGAGATGGGGTAGGCGTGAGTCGGATTGTGATCATCGGCGGCGGGCCGGGCGGATATGAGGCGGCGCTGGTGGCCGCACAGCTCGACGCGGACGTCACGCTTGTCGAGGCCGACGGCGCCGGCGGTGCCTGCGTGCTCTCCGACTGCGTGCCGTCGAAGACGTTCATCGCCAGCTCGGACGTGGTGACCGGGTACCGGCACAACGAACAGTTCGGCATCCACTCGGCAGGCCTCTCCGCCGTCACCGTGGACGCGGTAGCGGTCAACGACCGGGTCAGGAAACTGGCGCTGGCCCAGTCGGGCGACATCCAGACCAAGCTGGTCAAAGCAGGCGTCGACGTCGTGGCCGGTCGGGCGCGGCTGGGCGAGGACACGTTGGGTCACACCCACCAGGTACTGATCACGCCGCACGGCGCCGACACGTACTCGGTGGATGCCTCGACAGTGCTGATCGCCACGGGCGCGACCCCCCGGGTCCTCCCGACGGCCGTGCCGGACGGCGAACGCATCCTGGACTGGCGCCAGGTGTACGACCTGACGGCGCTCCCGGAGCATCTGATCGTCATCGGTTCGGGTGTGACCGGTGCCGAGTTCGCCAGCGCCTATGTCGCCATGGGGGTGCAGGTCACGCTCGTGTCCAGCCGCGACCGGGTGATGCCGCACGAGGACGCCGACGCGGCCATGGCGATCGAGCGGGTATTCCGCGGGCGCGGCATGACCATCCTGAACCAGTGTCGGGCCGCCGCGGTCGAACGCACCGGCGACGGTGTCCGCGTGAGCCTGTCCGACGGCCGTACGGTCGACGGCTCGCATGCGCTCATGGCCGTCGGCGCGATCCCCAACACGGCGGACCTGGGTCTGCGCGAATACGGCATCGACGTCGCCGACGGCGGCTACGTCACTGTCGACCGTGTCTCGCGCACCAACGTGCCGGGCATCTACGCGGCCGGTGACTGCACCGGCGTACTGCCGCTGGCCAGCGTCGCCGCCATGCAGGGCCGGATCGCGGTCTGGCATGCGATGGGCGAGGCCGTCGCGCCGCTCCGCCTGCGGACAATCTCGGCGAACGTGTTCACCGACCCCGAACTGGCCACCGTCGGCGTCTCGCAGAACGACGTGGACGCCGGCAAGGTCCCAGCCCGGCAGGTCATGCTGCCGCTTTCCGGCAACGCACGGGCCAAGATGGCCGGCCTGCGGGACGGCTTCGTAAAGCTGTTCTGCCGCGTCGCGACCGGCCAGATCGTGGGCGGCGTGGTGGTCGCGCCGAAGGCGAGCGAACTGATCCTGCCCATCACGATGGCGGTCGAGAACAACCTGACCGTGGACCAGCTGGCTCACACGATCACGATCTACCCGTCGCTCTCCGGCTCTATCGCGGAGGCTGCCCGTCAGCTGATGCAACACGACCTTCAGTAGCGTCTGCCGTGGCGTCCTCGTCCGCCAGGACCTCCGTCACCATCTCCTCGGCGAGGGCCTTGCGGCCGCCGAACAGCGCGAGGATCCAGCCCGACGTGCCGAAGATCACCGCCGCCGTGGCGGCGATCGCGAACAGTCGCCACGCCGACTGCGTCACGGCGGTGCCGCCGATGTGACCGACCAGCCCGCCGTACGAGGCCCAGCCGGCCGAGGCTAGACCGTCGTACAGGACGAAGAGCCTGGTCGGATAGCCGGTACGGCCGGCGTGGTAGCCGGCCGCCATCCGCCCACCCGGTACGAAGCGGCAGAGGAGCGGCACCAGCGGTCCGGGCCGGCGCAGGCCACGGGTGAACCGTTCCGCGGCGCGTTTGGTCTTCGAGGGTTGGTCGGCGTCACCCTTCGGGGCGAAACGGCGGCGCAACGCGGCGAGACGCCCGTTGAGCCAGCGCCCGCCGACGTGCCCGGACGTCCGGCCGAGCACGAACGCGATCGAATCGCCGGTGAACATGCCGAGCGCCCCGACCGCGATGACCAGCGGGAGGCTCAGGTTGCCGTACACGGTGAGCGCGCCCGAGGTGATCATGATGGCCTGGATCGGCACCACCGGGACCATTGCGTCCACGGCCAGGAATCCGAAGATCGCAAGGTACGCCCACGCCGGCGTTGCCACTGCGCTCAACAGATCGGTCATGGGCTGGGCCACCTCGCGGCTCGGGGGTCACGGCATTGTGCCTACGTGCTGCTGTGAACGTGCTGAGTCTTCAGGATGAGCCCTGATCAGGCGCGGCTAACGGTGATGCCGGACACGGTACGTCCTCGACCCGCCGTGTGCTGAGCGATATATGCCGGTGTCGCGCAGGTCGGGCGGGTCGCCACCCCGTCCCGGAGCGCTCGGCTGCGCCGTCGGCCGGCTCCCGCGTACCGTGGAAGGTGGCCGACACGCCGGGTCCCCCGTTTCCGGCGTTTCGAGCCGAGGGGCCGTCGGTAGGTCCCGTACCGACGGCCCGCCTTCGTCCGGGCGAGCTACGCGCAGATCTGTCGCTCAGTCGATCGTGCAGATGGTGGCACCGGCGGCCACGGTGGCGCCGACCTCGACGGACAAGCCAGAGACCGTCCCTGATCGGTGGGCCTGCAACGGTTGCTCCATCTTCATCGCCTCGATGACCACGATCACGTCGCCTTCTTGGACGGTGTCGCCATCATGGGCAGCCACTTTGACGATCGTGCCCTGCATCGGGGAGGTCAATGCCGTCGCGCCGGCACTCGAGGCGGCTTTGTGGCGGGATCCGGATCGTCTCGCCGCGGGCC
Source organism: Actinomycetota bacterium (assembly GCA_046724195.1). GTDB lineage: Bacteria > Actinomycetota > Actinomycetes > Mycobacteriales > Micromonosporaceae > Actinoplanes. Next base: position 750 of record JBKOWB010000192.1, on the reverse strand, counting down.
GTGGGGACGCTGCTGACGTCGTACCGGAAAAGAGTGTCGTGGGTAGGCTGACCTCGAGGCGCTTGCCGCCCACCTCGACCACGACGGTCTCACGCTCGTCGGCGGACGTCGGCGGGGCCTCGGCGTTGAACGGCGCGACGGCGCCCGCCCACTCGGTCTCGATCCAGCGGGTGTGCACCTGAAAGTCGTCGGCGAATGCGGGATCCCGGATGACCAACCGGTGGAACGGCAGGACGGTCGCGATGCCTTCGACGACGGTCTCGTCGAGGGCGCGCCGGGCCCGCTCCAGCGCCTCGGTGCGGTCTGCACCGGTCACGATGATCTTCGCGAGCAGCGAGTCGAAGTTGCCGCCGATCACGCTGCCGGCCTCGACGCCGGCGTCCACGCGCACACCCGGACCGTCCGGCCAGCGCAGCGACGTGACCGCGCCCGGGGCCGGCAGGAAGTTCCGGCCCGGGTCCTCGCCGTTGATCCGGAACTCGAGGGAATGCCCGCGCGGGACCGGGTCCTCGGTGACCGCGAGCGGGTCGCCCGAAGCGATCCGGAACTGTGCCCGGACCAGGTCGATGCCGGCGGTCTCCTCGCTCACCGGGTGCTCGACCTGCAGGCGCGTGTTGACCTCGAGGAACGAGACGGTGCCGTCCTGGCCGACGAGGTACTCGACCGTGCCGGCGCCGTGGTAGCCCGCCTCGCGACAGATCGCCTTCGCACTCTCGTGGATCTGCGCCCGCTGACCGTCGGTGAGAAACG
>JBKOWB010000161.1:0-4938 GCA_046724195.1 Actinomycetota bacterium | reverse complement strand
ACAACGGCATCGCAACCGTGCAGACCGGCAACTCGTCGGTCACCCGGGTCGTCGACCGCTCGTCGCTGGCCCAGATCGCCTCGGCGGTGCAGGACAGCGTCGTCTCGATCAAAACCGGGTCCGGCGAGGGCTCCGGCGTCGTGCTCACCGCGGACGGCTACATCCTCACGAACAACCATGTCGTGGCGACAGCGCAGGGCAACACCGTCCAGGTGATCTTCGCGAATGGCAAGAAGGCCACCGCGACCATCATCGGCACGGACCCGCGTACCGACCTGGCTGTGGTCAAGGCGTCGGACGTCTCGGGCCTGAAGGCGGCGACCTTCGGCGACAGCTCGCAGATGCAGGTCGGCGACACTGTGCTGGCGCTGGGCAGCCCCCTCGGTCTCGAAGGATCGGTGACGGCCGGCATCATCAGCGCCAAGGACCGCACCATCCAGTCCAACAGCGACCAGACGCCGCAGAACCCGTTCGGCGGCCAGCAGCAGCAACAACAGCAGTCGACGAGCACCATGTCCGGGCTCCTGCAGACCGACGCCCCGATCAACCCGGGCAACTCCGGCGGCGCGCTGGTCAACACGAACGGACAGGTGATCGGCATCAACTCGGCGATCGCCACGCAGGGCCAGAACTCGGGCAACATCGGCCTGGGCTTCGCGATCCCCAGCAACAAGGCCAAGGTGGTCGCCAACGACCTGATCGCGGGTAGGAAGGTGAGCCACCCGGCGCTCGGCGTCAGCGTCACCGAGGCCGAGGGTGGCGGCGCGCTGGTCAGCAACGTCACGGCCAACAGCGCCGCGGCGAAAGCCGGCCTGCAGCAGGGCGACGTCATCACGTCGGTGAACGGCAAAGCCATCAACGACTCCGACGACCTGGTCGGGATCATCCAATCCGCGAACGTCGGCGACAAGGTGACGATCGTCTTCACCCGCGACGGGGCGCAGAAGACGGTGAGCGCGACGCTGGCCGAGGCCGGCTGATCGAGGCATCGGATGCCGCCCGGCTATCGAGTGGCATCCCTTCCCAGGCGGTGGGTGGGTTGTGGTCAAGGGGGTTGGCCACACCACCCACCGCACCCTTTATGCCTACTTTGTAGTGAAGTGATCGCCGTTTCGCGGACAGGGACTCGCGTTTGAACGGCCCGAGCCCATAGTCTCCATTCGCCATCGGTGAGTGAGAGGCAAAGAGTGACGTACGTCGAGACCCGGATCAACGTCTGGGAAGCCCTGGCTGGGCGGGCACCGGGTAAGCCGGTCGGACCCGCCGAACCCGGCTTGTGGGACGCCGTCGTCGAACGTCTCAACCCCGCCCGGGCCCGGCCGGTGCTGCGGGCCGGCATCGAGGCCGTGGAGCTCACCAGCGTACGCGGCCCCGCGTACGTCATGCTGCGCTCGCCCGATGACGGCTCCCGCGCCTGCTACCTGCGGCTCACGCCGGAGGAGTGGCAGCTCGCGCTGCTGATGGACGGCAGCTGCACGGTCGCCCGGCTGGTCGCCGAGTTCGCCCGGATCGCCGGCCGCCTCGCCCCCGACCAGGTCCGCCGGGTGGTCGCCGACCTGGCCGGCAACCGGATGCTCGAGGAGCTGCCGGTCGACGCGTTCCGCCCGCTCCTCGAGATCCAGCGGCGTGCGCTGCCGGCTCGGGTCGGCAGCGGCCTGCTCGCCGCCGCCCGTGGCCGCCGGATGCTGGTCCTCGATATCGATCGCCTGGTGACCGGGCTCTACCGCGCGGGTGGCCGGATCTTCTTCGGTCGGGTCGCTGCGATCGTCCAGGCGGCGATCGCGGTCGTGGGCGTGGGGCTGTTCGTCGCCACCTGGTGGCGGGGCAGCCAGGCCGTCTTCCTCACCAACGGCTCGTACGTCATCGGCGCGGTCGTCCTGCTCCTGTTGAACGTGTTCGCGCTCGCCTGTCACGAGCTGGGCCATGCGCTGGCCACCAAGCACGCCGGCCGCGAGGTGCCGGCCGCCGGCCTGCTCGTCTACTTCGGCATCCCGTCGGTGTTCGTGGACACCACCGACGTGTGGATGGCCGGGCGGCGGGCCCGGATGCTCGCTACCGCGGCCGGTCCGGCGACCGGCCTGGTGCTGGCCGGCTCGATGCAGCTGGTCGGGCTGGCCGTGCCGGCGCTCGGGCCACTGGTCTTCAAGCTGGCCTTCGCCTGGTATCTCAACGCGTTGTTCAACCTGAACCCGTTCCTCGCGCTCGACGGCTATTACCTGCTGATGGACTGGCTGGAGATCCCCAATCTGCGGGCCCGCGGCCTGTCCTGGGTCTCCGGCCGGCTCCGCGGCCGCCCGCCGCGCTGGTCCGGCCTGGACCGCGAGGGCCGCCTCATCGCCCTGTACGGCATCCTGGCCGTGCTCTGGCTCGCCATCGCGGTCAACCTCGGCTACCGGATCTGGGCCGACCGGGTGGCCGGTCTCGTCACCGGCCTGTGGCACAACGGCGTCGGCGCGCGGCTGCTGCTCGTACTCGTGATCCTCGGATTGTGCGCGCCGCTGGTCTACCTCGGCGTGGGTCGGCTGGCCCGCTCGTGGCAGCGCTCCCGCCAGCGTGCCGCCGAACGCGAGCGCGAGGCCGACACCCCGCGCCGGCTCGCCGCGCTGCGCACCTCCGACCTGGGCGGCCTGCCCGAGCAGGCGCTCGCCGGCCTGGCCGCCCGAGCCCGTTGGCTGCACCCGCCGACCGGCCGCCAGCTCATCATCGCGGGCGGCTCGCAGTCCGCGGTGTACGTGGTCGTCGACGGCGCATTGGAGGGCCGCCAGCCCGGCGACCCGGGCGGCACGATCCGCCACCACGTCGGGCCCGGCGGCGTCGTCGGCCTGGCGAACGCGCTCACCGGACGGTCCACGACGCTGGACTGGCACACCGCCGGCACGACCCTGCTGTCCCTGCCCACCGCCACCGTGGCGAGCGTGATCGGGCCGCTGCCCGGACCGCCGCCCAAGGATCGCGACGAGGCCGAGGCGCTGTTCGCCGATACTCCCGCGCTCGCCGCGTTGGCCGTGGACGAGCGGCTGGCGCTGGTCGCCGCCGCACATCCCGTGGATCTCGAGCCGGGAGCGCCGGTGGTCCTGCCCGGCCCCACCCATGCCGTCGTGGTGGAGTCGGGCGTCATCGCCATGCCCGACGGACTGGAGCTACGCCGCGGCACGCTGGTCGGCCCGGTCGGCGACGGCAGTCCCGGGATGGTCGCGCAGACCCGTACCCCGGTGCGGTTGTGGGTCATCCCCGACGCGTCGGATCTGCCGACGCTGGCGGGTGCCGCCCCTCGGGGCCCGGGCTCCGGCCCGGTCGTGCCGGGCCGCACCGCGCCGTTGGCCGGCGTCCACCCGAGCGGCATCTACCCGCCGCTCGCCATCCCGCCCGGGCCGCCGGACGGCACGGAAGACCCCGAGGTGGACAGCCGGTTCGAGCGCCGCATGTGGTGGCTCGTCCTGTTGCTGCTCGTGCTCGCGCTGCTGCTCACCGCCGCCAACTTCGCGCCCGGACCGGCCTGGGCCGAGATGCCGACCGACCGGGCCCTGCTCACCGCCGACCGCGGCCGGATCACCGCGCTGATCGACGGCAAGACCGTGACACTCGATTCCGGTGACCGCCGCTACGTCGACCAGGGCACGCGCATCGAGGTGCCGAACAAGTCCACCGGGCGGCTCACGTTCCAGGGCGGTTCGGCGGCGCTGCTCTGCGCCGGGTCGCGGACCGAGGTGGGCCGACTCTTCACCGGCGCGGGTCGGCATCGGGACCCGCACGCCCAGCTCGCCATCGACAACGGCCGCCTGCTCGCCGACACGACCAGTGTGAGCGGCGCGTACCGCCCGCTGGCGCTGGTCGTGAACCGGACACTGGGCGACGTGACCAACTCGGGAGCGGCCTGGTACGCGGTCGACCCGAGCGCCGTCACGGTGTCTTCTGGGCGGGTGTCCGTCGCCGGGACACCGAGCGCACCCACTCATGCGGACCTGAACTGCGGCGACGGTGTGCCGGTCGAGCCACCGGCCGCCGGGCCCAGCGAGTCGCCGAGCGACGAGCCGCCGTCCGACCTGCCCAGCGAGGTGCCGCCGAGCACCACGCCGCCCACGACGCAGCCGCCGGTCATCCCGCAGCCGAACAACCCGGTCCCGCCGAACCCGACGACCCGGCCGACGACGCGACCCACGACGCGGCCGCCGACGTCGCCGTCCCGCACCACGCCGCCGCCGACGCCGCCCAGCACCCCGCCGTCGACGCCGCCCAGCACTCCACCGACGACGCCGCCCAGCAGCCCGCCGCCCTCGTCGCCTCCTCCTCCTCCGCCGATCGGGTAATTCGACAAGAAGGGAAATCCCTCCGGTGCTCTGCTGGTTCTGCGCCAAGGCGGCGCGGGCGTCCTGCCGGTTCTGCGGTCGCGGCGTGTGCGAGGATCACGCGCGCTTCGGGCCGTACCTGCTGCAGGTGAGCCGTTCGGAGTCGCGCCACCGCGCCGAGGCGCTCGTAGTGGAGGACGCCGTGCAATGCGGAACGTGCCGGCCGCGGCCGCAGCCCGTGGCAATGCCCGAGCTGGACTGAAGCGCCTACGGTAGGGGCATGAGCGACTTCGACGCCGTGCTGGAGCGGCTGCTCACCGAGCCGCCGTTCGCCGCGGCGCTGGCAGCCGACCCGGACCTCGCCCTGGCCGGCTACCGGCTGGACGACGGTGAGGCGCAACTGCTGCGCAGCCAGGTCGCCGGCGACACTGCCGCCGACGTGGCGAAGGTAGAGACGCGAACGAACAAGTCGAGCACGTTCGGCTTGCTGGCACCGTTCGCGGCGATGGGCGGATTGGTCGACTCGTTCGGGCAGCACCTGGCCGACCCGGGCGGCACCAGCGGCTTCGGATCGGCGCCGCCGGACGCATGGGGCACCGGCGGCGGCGCGACCGCGGCGCGCAGCGCCCTCGGCGACGCCCCAGTCGCACAC
>JBKOWB010000423.1:0-3126 GCA_046724195.1 Actinomycetota bacterium | reverse complement strand
GCGCCGCGGGCGTGAAGGCCGCGATCGAGCCGCTGGTCACGGCGAAGGCGCTCGGCACGAAGGTGAACGTGTCGGTGCTCGATGCGGTCACCGGCGAGGCGCTGTACCAGCGCAACGCGGACACGATGACCACCCCGGCGTCGACCACGAAGCTGCTGACCGCGGCCACCGTGCTGGCCGCGCGCGGGCCGGCCTACCGGCTGACCACGCGCGCGGTGGCGGGTAGCAAACCCGGCGAGGTCGTGCTCATCGGCGGCGGCGACCCGACGCTGGCCGTCAACGCGAATGGCCAGTTCCCCGGCGCGGCCCGCCTCGACAAGCTCGCCGGCCAGGTCAAGAAGGCGCTCGGCGCCACCGCCCCGACCCGCGTGGTGATCGACACGTCCCTGTTCATCGGGCCGACCAGCGCGGTCGGCTGGGACCCGGCGGACATCTCGCCGGGCGGCCAGGTGGCCGTGATCCAGTCGCTGATGACCAACGCCGGGCGGATCACGCCGGTGCACCACGAGGTCGGCCCGGATCCGCGGTATCCCGACCCGGCCATGGCGGCGGGCAAGGCCTTCGCCAGGCAGCTGGGAGTGACCGCGGCGGTGACCCGAGGGAAGGCGCCGGCGACGCCGCCGGTCGATCCATCGGCCGCCCCCGACTCGGTCGCGCCAGGCACCGAACTCGGGGCCGTGCAGTCCCCGCCGTTGGTACAGGTGACCGACTGGATGCTGCAGCAGAGCGACAACGTGATCGCCGAGTCGATGGGCCGGCAGGTCGCGCTCGCGGCCGGCAAGCCGGCCAGCTTCGACGGCGCGACCGACGCGATCACCGCGAAGCTCGCCGAACTGGGCCTGTCCAGCGACGAGGCCGACCTGTATGACGCCAGCGGCCTGTCCCGCAAGAACGGCATCAGCCCGGCGCTGCTCACCGACGTGCTGGCGTTCGCCGCGAGCGGGAAGCAGCCCGCCGTGGCCAGCCTGTTCGGCGGCCTGCCGGTGGCCGGCTGGTCGGGTACGCTGCGCACCCGCTTCGTGACGCCGGATCCGAACCAGATCGGCCAGGGTGTCGTGCGGGCCAAGACCGGCACGCTGAGCGGCGTGAACACCATGGCCGGGGAACTGATCACCAAGGACGGGCGGCTGCTGGTCTTCGCGATCATGGCGAACGGCTCCGGGGACGCGGTGACCGCCCGGGCCGCCCTCGATCGGGTGGCCGCCAAGCTCGTGTCCTGCGGCTGCGGCTGACGTCGGGGTTTTCTCAGGGGTCGGCGCCTGGTCGCCCGCGGGTACGGTGGGTTGCATGGCGCAGTTCGTTGATTGGGATCTGGCCGCCGCCACCGCGGGCGCGCTGTCGAAATCCGGCCCCGCGGTGTCCTACGAGGAAGCCACGCACGTCGTGGCCGACCTGCGTGCGTTGACCGACGAGGCCGCGGGCCACGTCGCGGCGTACACCGGCCTGAGGTCCCAGGTCGACGTCCCCCCGGTGCGGGTGGTGGATCGCAAGGACTGGGCCGCGGTCAACATCGCCGGCCTCAAGCAGGTGATCGGCCCGCTGATCAGCCGCCTCTCCGGGGATCGGCAGCCCGGCACGTTCGCGGACGCGATCGGCTCCCGAGTCACCGGGGTGCAGGCGGGCACGGTGCTCGCATACCTGTCCGGCCGCGTCCTGGGCCAGTACGAGGTCTTCTCCGGCGATCCCGGCCAGCTGCTCCTGAACGCGCCCAACATCGTCGAGGTCGAGCGCAAGATCGGCGCCGACTCGCGCGACTTCCGGCTCTGGGTCTGCCTGCACGAGGTCACCCACCGCACCCAGTTCACGGCCGTGCCGTGGATGCGCGGCTACTTCCTCGGTGAGGTGCAGGCGTTCGTCGACGCGTCGCAGAGCGGCGAGCACATCCTCGAGCGCCTGCGCCGCGGCGTCGCGACCCTGTCCGACGCCTTGCGTGACCCGGATAGCCGTTCCTCGGTGCTGGACATCGTGCAGACGCCCGCGCAGAAGGCGGTCCTGGACCGGCTGACTGCGCTGATGACGCTGCTCGAGGGCCACGCCGAGTTCGTGATGGACGGCGTCGGGCCCGACGTGATCCCGACCGTCGATTCGATCCGGGCCAAGTTCAACCGGCGCCGCGAGGGCGGCAACCCGCTCGAGAAGGCGATCCGCAGGCTGCTCGGCATCGAGGTGAAGATGCGGCAGTACGCGGAAGGCCGCAAGTTCGTGCACGGGGTGGTCGACCGGGTCGGCATGACCGGCTTCAACAAGGTCTTCAGCTCGCCGCTGACGCTGCCGCGCCTCGACGAGCTCGGCGACCCGGACGCGTGGGTGACCCGGGTGCACGGCACGCAGCCGGCCATCGGCTAAGTCGCCGGCCTACTGATGGCTCGGATCCCGCCGCCGGTCGCCGCGATCCGGCTCGCGGTCCGCCGCGGCCTGGCCGATCTGCCGCGCGGGTCGTTGGTGCTTGTCGCGTGCTCGGGCGGGGCGGACTCGCTGGCGCTGGCGGCGGCGACCGCTTTCGTCGCCCGGCGCCTGGGTCTCGCCGCCGGCCTGCTCACCGTCGACCACGGATTGCAGACCGGCTCGGCGGACCGGGCGCAATCCGTAGCCGCCTGGGCGCGCGCCGCCGGATTCGATCCAGTCGAGCTGGCGACCGTCGACGTGGGCGGACTGCCCGGCGGCCCGGAAGCGGCGGCTCGTACGGCGCGCTACGCCGCCTTGTCCCAGGCCGCGGGGCGCCACCACGCCGCGGCCGTACTGCTCGGCCACACCCGCGACGACCAGGCCGAGACGGTGCTGCTGGCGCTCGCCCGCGGCGCCGGGCCGCGGGGACTGGCCGGCATGCCGTACCGGAAAGGGGTATTCGTCCGGCCTCTGCTGGACGTGGCGCGAGCGGACACGCGCAAGGCGTGCGCGGCGCTCGGGCTCGCGACCTGGGAGGATCCGCACAACATCGACCCCGCGTTCGCGCGCTCGCGGGTGCGCGCCGAGGCTCTTCCCGCCCTGATCGCGGCACTCGGTCCGGCCGTCGTGGACAACCTCGCCCGCACCGCGGCGCAGCTGGCCGGCGACGCCGCGCTTCTCGACTCGCTGGCGGAGGCGGCGCTCGCCTCCTGCCGGACTGAAGCGGGCCTGTCCGTCATG
>JBKOWB010000194.1:0-13327 GCA_046724195.1 Actinomycetota bacterium | reverse complement strand
GGGCGGCACGGGTCCGGTCGGCAACGGCCCGAGGATCGGCGGCACGACAAGCAGGAGTGCTGTGGTGATCTCGCCGGCGGAGACGGCCGCGACGATGCCCGGCCACATCCAGAGCAGGACCAGCAGGCCGAGCGCGATCGGGACGCCGAGCGTGACGATGAGCAGTACCGCCTCCTGGCCGGGCCGGCAGCGGTGCACCGCGGTCAGTCCGATGATCGCCACCACCAGCATGAGCAGCGTCGGCAGCAACCGCAGCTGCCAGGTAAAGCCGGCCAGGACCGCGGCGAGCGCGACCACCCAGTCCGGCATCCGCAGGGCGGTGACCGCGAGCAGGGAGCGGGTGGCGTCGGCCGGGCTGGGCGCGCTGACCAGCAGGACCCCGCCGAGCGTCCGTAGAACGAGGATGACCGCCGGCACGGTCCAGATCAGCGTGATGAACAGCGCGCTGATCATGCCGAGCGGACTGATGTACTGCACCAGGAGCAGCATGGTGGGCAGATCCTGGCGGCTCAGGTACCAGAGCCGCAGCACGAGCAGCACAAGCGGGAACGCTGGCAGCACGGTCAGCAGCCAGTTCAGCTGTACTCGGCGGCGGCGCGCCGACGTGGCCGCGACCGGGGCGGCGGTCAAGAGTAGTTCCCCTCCCACGGCAGCTGCCGCACGTCCGGCTTCGGCACGTCCGGCTGCTGGGCCACGGCGACCGGCGTGGAGCCGCTGGCCGGCGCCTCCACCTGGAGGTTCTTGTCGAACGCATCCTCCCAGCGGTGATCCTTCGGGTCCTTCAACGACCGGTACAGCGTCACGTTCACCAGGTCGCGCAGCGCGGTGTTCTCGCCGACGTTCACGCCCCACGCCTCGCTGGCGTCGAGGCCGAGGTCCCAATGCGCGAGGCCCTTGGGGTCGTCGGCCTTGTATCCGGCCAGGATCGCCGCGTCCGTAGTGACCGCGTCGACGTGGTGGGCGCGGAGTTCGGAGAAGCACTCGCTGACCTTGTTGCGCCGGACAACGTTCGCACCGGCCGCCTCGGGCGCGGTCTCGCTGGTCGAGGTGGACAGCGTGCAGACCCAACGGCCGCGCAGGTCATCCAGAGTGGACACCTTCGGATGGCCGGCCAGGGTCACCACCGACTGCTCGGTGTACAGATACGGCGCCGAGAACGTCACCCCGGTCATCGCCTCCCGCGCGGCGGTGATGCTATAGCTGGCGATCACCATCTTCACGCCGATCCGGCCGCCACCCGGGTCCGTGGCCTGCATGCGGGCCCGGTCCTCGCTTTCGATCGCGTAGAACCTCACTTCGCTGCGCCGGAACCCCAGATCCTCGGCGATCATGTAGGCGATGTCGATGTCGAAACCGGACCAGATTCCGGTCTTCCGGTCGTGGAACGCCACCCCGGGCTGATCCTCCTTGACCCCGATGGTCAGCTCGGACCAGCTGTCGACGCCGGCCCGCGAGCGCAGGTCGTCCACCGAGGGCGGGCCGGTGTGGAAGAGTTTGACGAACGTGATCGCGACGACGAGCACGAGAGCGACTCCGAGCGCCGCGAGCCGTACCGGCGCCAGCATGACCAGGCTCGACGGCTCCTCGGCGGGCGGCGGCTCCGCGGGCGGCGGCGGGTCGGCGCCCTCGGCGACCGCGTCCCACGCGGAATCGGCCGGTAACTCCCGCTTGTCCACTCCCACGGGCGCGCCGCCCCCGTTCGCGTCGGCCACTGCGGACACTCCGTTCACTCACCAGCCGGAGCGACCAATGGTGCACCATCGATGCGCACCGGCGGGGGCCGGACCGTCACGGAAGGGACTCGGTTGCGCTCAGCGGAAGGCGACGATCACCGCCGACTCGGGCGGAAGTTCGATCCGGTCGCGCCGCAGAACCACGCCGGGCTCGGTGGCCAGCAAGACCTCGCTGGGTACGGCTCGCAGGCTGATCGTCTGCGGCACCGGGGCCAGGTTCGCGGCGACCAAGGTGTGGCCGCGCCGTATCAGCACGTACTGGTCGCCGTGCTCGACTCCGACCTTGTCGAGCCATGGATCCGACAGGTCGGCGCGGCGGCGGCGCAGCGCGATCAGCCGTTTGTAGAGGTCGAGGATCCCGGCGTGGCCCGGCTTGTGCACCTCGGCCCAGTCCAGTTTGGAACGCTCGAACGTGGCCGGGTCCTGCGGGTCCGGCACGTCGGTCTGCGCCCATCCGTGCGTACCGAACTCGCGGCGTCGCCCGGTACGCACCGCGTCGGCCAGCTCGGGCTCCGGGTGGCTGGTGAAGAACTGCCACGGCGTGGTCGCGGCCCACTCCTCCCCCATGAACAGCATCGGGGTGAACGCGGAGGTCAGCAGCAACGTCGCGCCGACTTTGAGCAGGCCGGGCGACAGCAGGGCGGACAGCCGGTCGCCGAGCGCCCGGTTGCCGACCTGGTCGTGGTTCTGCAGGTAGGCGACGAACCGGTGGCCGGGCACGGTGTGCCGGTCGATCGGGCGCCCGTGGTGGCGCCGGCGGAAGCTGGACCACGTCCCGGCGTGGAAGAACGCCGCCTCGAGCACGGTCGCGAGGCTGTCCAGCGAGCCGAAGTCGCCGTAGTAGCCCTGCCGCTCGCCGGTGAGCAGGGCGTGCAGGGCGTGGTGCACGTCGTCGTCCCACTGGGCCTGCAGCCCGTACCCGCCGGCCTCGCGCGGGGTGATCAGCTTGGGATCGTTGAGGTCCGACTCGGCGATCAGCGACAGCGGACGGCCCAGGTGCGTCGAGAGGCTCTCCACCTCGACGGCCATCTGCTCGAGGAGGTTGATGGCGTTGGCGTCGACGAACGCGTGCACGGCGTCCAGGCGCAGCCCGTCGACGTGGTAGTCGCGCAGCCAGCTCAGCGCGCTGTCGATGATGTAGCGCCGTACCTCGTCGGACAGCGGCCCGTCGAGGTTGATCGCGGCGCCCCAGGGGTTGCTGCCCGACGCGCTGAGGTAGGGCGCGAACATCGGTGCGTAGGCGCCGGACGGGCCGAAGTGGTTGTAGACGACGTCCAGCACCACGCCGAGACCCTTGCGGTGGGCGGCGTCGACGAGGCGCTTGAGGCCGTCCGGCCCCCCGTACGCCTCGTGCGGGGCATACCAGCCGGCGCCGTCGTAGCCCCAGTTGTGCTCGCCGTTGAACGCGTTCACCGGCAGCAGTTCCACCAGGTCGACGCCGAGGTCGACGAGGTGGTCCAGTCGCTCGACGGCGGCGTCGAAGGTGCCCTCGGGCGTGAACGTACCGACATGCATCTCGTAGAGGACGGAACCGGGCAGCTGCCGGCCGGTCCAGGCGCCGTCTGACCATGGAAAGGCCGAATGGTCGTACACCCGACTGGGGCCGTGCACGCCCGCAGGTTGCCATTTCGAACGGGGATCCGGCAGCGGGGTGTCGTGACCCGCCAACACAAAGGAGTAGTCGGTGCCGGGTCCCGCCTCCGGCACGTCGCGGCGCCACCAGCCGTCCTCGCCGCGTTCCATGTCCCGATCCTGACCGTCGATGCGCAGCTTGACGATCTTCCCGGGAGCCCACACCTCGAAGACCGTCATTCTTTGACCAGTAACGCTACGGGGTACCTGTGCAGCACGTCGGCTACCGCGAGGCGGCTCCCGCCATAACTGGAATTCGTGAAGACCTCCGACCAGCTATGGCCGTCGAGGGACAGCGTGGTGTCGAACCAGCCGCCATGGCGTGACAATCCGACGGGCAGCCGGGTCGCGATCACGACCACGCCGCCACGGTCGAAGGCCAGCACATGGTCGGCCACCAGGCCGTCCGCGAACACCGGCCGGTACTCGGTGAACAGCTCGGGCCGGCGCCGGCGCAGCCGCAGCGTCCGGCTGGTCACCAGCAGCTTCGCGGCTCCGCTGTGGTCGATCGGCGGCTGCCAGCCCTCGTCGATGCGGCCGAGCAGTTCCCGCCGTACGCCGAAGTCGACCGGCCGCCGGTTGTCCGGGTCGACCAGCGAGTAGTCCCAGAGCTCGGTGCCCTGGTAGGTGTCGGGTACGCCCGGCATGGTGAGCTGCACAAGCTTCTGGCCCAGGGAGTTGGACCAGCCGAGCGGCGTGATCGACGCGGCGAAGTCGGCGACCTCGCGATGCAGCGCTGTGTCGTCGTAGATGCGGTCGACCATCGCGCGCAGCGCGGACTCGAAGCGGTCGCTCGGGTGCTGCCACGTGGTCGCGACCGCGGCCTCCCGGGCGGCCTTCAGCGCGTACGCCTGCAGCCGCTCCCGCGAGATCGGCCACGCGCCCACCGCGGCCTGCCAGATCAGATGGGCGAGCGACGGGTCGGGCAGCGGCGCGATGTGCACCCACCGGCGGACCACCTCGGTCCAGTCCCCCGGCAGCTCGGACAGCACCGCGAGCCGGGCCCGCACGTCCTCGCTGCGCTTGGTGTCGTGGGTGGACAGCGTGGTCATGCCGGCCGGCCATCGGCGATGCCGCTCGGCTGCGGCCTCGTGGAACTCGTCCGGGAAGACCCCGAACTTGGACGGGTCGTTGCCGACCTCGTTGCGGGCCGTGAACCGGGTCCACCGGTAGAACGCGGTGTCCTCGACGCCCTTGGCCATGACCGCGCCCGTGTACTGCTGGAACCGGACGGCCAGCTCGTCGGACGAGTTGCGCAGCCGGCCGGTGAGCTGGTCCAGTGCGTGGATGAGCGCCGGCCGGCGGCGGCCGGCCTCGGAGCGGGCCCTGGCCAGGTGCCGCGACCCGAACGGCAGGTAGGAGCGGTAGACCGGAAAGCAGGCGGCCAGCTCGGCCAGTGCGCTCGGCGCCTCATCGACCTCCGGTACCAGCCGGGACATGCGGGCAAGCTCGGCGTCGAGCAGCGTCGTGGCGACGTGGTATTTGGTCTGATGGACTAGGTCCTCCCAGGACGTCTCGCCGCCGGTGAGGTGGTGGTCGAGCGTGTCGAAGAACGCCTCGGTCGTCGGGTCCACGAACACGCCGCAGATCTCCGCGAGCGCGTCGTAGCCGGTGGTGCCGGCGACCGGCCAGGGGGGCATGTCCTCCTCCGGCTCGAGGATCTTCTCGACCACCAGCCAGGCGTCCGGGGCGGCGTCGTGCAGCCGGCGCAGGTACTCGCCCGGGTCACGCAGCCCGTCCGGGTGATCGACGCGGATGCCCTGCACGCTGCCCTCGCGGTACCACCGCAAGATCTCGGCGTGGGTGGCCTCGAAGACCTCGGGGTCCTCGACGCGCAACCCGGCCAGGTCGATGATCGCGAAGAAGCGGCGGTAGTTCAGTTCGGCGTCGCCGCGGGTCCAGTTGACCAGCTCGTAGTGCTGCCGGTCGTGCACCTCCCGCGGCGTCCCGCCGCCGGTGCCCTCGGCGATCGGGTAACGCTTGTCGAAGTAGTGCAGCTCGTCGCCGGAGACGGTCAGCTTGTCCAGCGCGTCCGGCTCGTCGGCCAGGACCGGGATGAGCAGCCGGCCGCGTGACCAGTCGATGTCGAACCAGCCGGCGAACGGCGAGTCCGGGCCGCGCTTCAGGACGTCCCACCACGCCGGGTTGGCGGCCGGCACGGCGACCCCGGCGTGATTGGGCACGATGTCGACGACCAGGCCCAGCCCGGCCGCACGAAGCGCCGCGCTCAGGTGGCGGCGGCCGTCCTCGCCGCCGATCTCCGGGTTGACGCGGCTGTGGTCCACGACGTCGTAGCCGTGCTCCGAGCCGGGCGTCGCGGCCAGCAAAGGGGCGGTATAGAGGTGGCTGACGCCCAGGTCGGCCAGGTAGTCGGTGAGCTCCGCCGTGGACTTGAGGGGGAACTCGGGACGAACCTGCACGCGGTACGTGGCGGTGGGGGGCGTCACGGTCATTGGACCGTCCTGTCCAGCACGATGAGTGAGCGATCGGGCACGAGGATCTTCGAGCCGGCGTCGACGATCGCCGGGCGGTCCGGCGACGGCTCGGCGGTTTCGATGACAATCTCCCACTTCTCCCCGTATTCCGCCGGGGGCGTGGCGAACTCGATGGGCGCGTCGTGCGCGTTGAAGCAGAGCAGGAACGAGCTGTCCACGTGGCGCTGGCCGTACTGGCCACGCTCGCGGATGCCCTCGCCGTTGACGAACAGCGCCACCGCGCGGCCGAAGTCGTTGCCCCAGTCGTCGCCGGTCATCTCCCGCCCGTCCGGAGTGAACCAGGCGAGATCCTGCAGCGGATCGCCGCCGCCGCGCGCGGTGACCGGCAGACCCGTGAAGAAGCGGCGCCGCTGGAACACCTGATGGCGGTGCCGGAACGCGGTGAGCTTGCGGGCGAACTCCAGCAGCGTCTCGTCCGCGTTCTCCCAGTCGATCCAGGCGATCTCGTTGTCCTGGCAGTACGCGTTGTTGTTGCCCTCCTGGGTGCGGCCCAGCTCGTCACCGTGCGCGATCATCGGCACGCCCTGGCTGAGCATCAGCGTGGCGAGGAAGTTGCGTCGCTGCCGGGCACGCAGTGCGAGCACGGCCGGGTCGTCGGTCGGGCCCTCGACGCCGCAGTTCCAGGACCGGTTGTGGCTCTCGCCGTCGCGGTTCTCCTCGCCGTTGGCCTCGTTGTGCTTGTCGTTGTACGACACCAGGTCGGTCAGGGTGAATCCGTCATGCGCGGTGACGAAGTTGATCGAGTGGAACGGCTTGCGGCCATCGTCCTGGTACAGGTCCGCCGATCCGGTGATGCGGCTGGCGAACTCGGCCAGCGTGGCCGGCTCGCCGCGCCAGAAGTCGCGGACCGTGTCGCGGTACTTGCCGTTCCATTCCGTCCAGTTCGGCGGGAAGTTGCCGACCTGGTAGCCGCCCGGGCCGACGTCCCACGGCTCGGCGATCAGCTTCACCTGGCCCACCACCGGATCCTGCTGGACCACCTCGAAGAACGTAGAGAGCCGGTCCACGTCGTAGAACTCCCGAGCCAGCGTCGAGGCGAGGTCGAAGCGGAAGCCGTCGACGTGCATCTCGGTCACCCAGTACCGCAACGAGTCCATGATCAGCTGGAGGCTCTGCGGGCTGCGCACGTTCAGGCTGTTACCCGTACCGGTGTAGTCCATGTAGAAGTTGGGCTGATCGTCCACCAACCGGTAGTAGGTCCGGTTGTCGATGCCCTTGAGGCTCATCGTCGGGCCGAGGTGGTTGCCCTCCGCGGTGTGGTTGTAGACCACGTCGAGGATGACCTCCATGCCCGCGGCGTGCAGCGCCTTGACCATGCCGCGGAACTCCTGGGTCTGCTGGCCGAGCGAGCCCATCGCCGAGTAGCCGTGGTACGGCGCGAAGAAGCCCAGCGTGTTGTAGCCCCAGTAGTTGCGCAGCCCCAGGTCGACGAGCCGGTTGTCGTGCACGAACTGGTGCACCGGCATGAGCTCGACCGCGGTGACGCCGAGGCTCTTGAGGTGCTCGATGATCGCCGGGTGGCCGATCGCGGCGTACGTACCACGCATGTCCTTCGGCACGTCGGGATGGCGCTCGGTGAGCCCCTTGACGTGGGTCTCGTAGATCACCGAGTGGTGGTACGGGATGTCCGGCCGCCGGTCGTTGCCCCAATCGAAGTACGGGTTGACCACGACGCCCTTGGCCATGTGCGGCGCCGAGTCGAGTTCGGACATCTCGTCAGGATTGTCGAAGTCGTACGCATACAGCGACGGGTGCCAGTCGATGTCGGAGTCGATCGCCCTCGCATACGGGTCCAGCAACAGCTTGTGAGGGTTGCAGCGCAGGCCACGCGACGGCTCGTACGGGCCGTACACGCGGTAGCCGTAGCGCTGGCCCGGCTCGACGCCCGGCAGGTAGGCGTGCCACACGAACGCGTCCTGCTCGTGCAGCTGGACCTTGCGTTCGTTGCCCGACGGATCGAACAGGCACAGTTCGACGGCCTCGGCGACCTCCGAGAAGATCGCGAAGTTCGTTCCCGTCCCGTCGTAAGTGGCGCCCAGTGGATACCGGTGACCAGGCCACACCTGCATGCGTGCTCCAACTCCTCGCCCGTGACGCGGTCGGCCACCGCTTTGCCGCACGATGGGTCCGCCCAACCTGGGCGACGCGTCAGCGGCCATTCTCACCGATGGGCCCGGCTACGTCTGCGCGACTGTCCGGTTACCCGCAGATAGGTCCCGCGCTCCGAGGTCCCGCGGGACCCGCATAAGGATACCGGGAGCCTGCCGATCGCTCTCGGAACTGCCCGTGGCCCGGCTGTTACCTGGGCGACATCCTGGCGAGCTACGAAGGATCGTTATCGTCGCAACGGCCAGGTCGGAGGTGATCACAGTGCGTGCGCTCGTCCTCGGCGGTGGCGGCGTCACCGGCATCGCGTGGGAGTTAGGCCTGCTCACCGGGCTCCGCGATCTCGACATCGACCTCACCGGGGCCGACTTGGTCGTGGGTACGTCCGCGGGCGCATACGTCGGCGCGCTGCTCGCCACCGGCACGGACCTGGACACCGCGGTCGCCGAGGCACAGAAGATCGAGATCGAGCTGTCGCCCCGGATCGATCCCGGGCTGCTCGCCCAGGGCTTCGCGCTGCTCACCGACCGGTCGCTGACGCCGCGCGAGGTCCGGGCGCGGCTGGGCGGCCTGGCCCGGTCCGCGCCGGTCGGCGACGCCGCGGCGCACGTCGCCAAGTTCGCCGAGACGCTGCCGGTGCACGACTGGCCGGCCGTACCGCGGCTGGTGGTGACGGCGGTCGACACCGACACCGGCGCACTCGCGGCATGGGACTCGGACGCGCATGTGCCGCTGCCCGCGGCGGTCGCGGCCAGCTGCGCACTGCCCGGCGTCTTCCCGCCGGTACACGTGCGGGACGGCTACTACATGGACGGCGGCGTGCGCTCCGTCACGAACACGGATCTGGCCGCGGGCGCCGGCGCGGTCGTGGTGATCGCGCCGACCGCCGGGATGTTCCGCGCCTCACCCGCCGAGGAACTCGCGGCGCTCAACGTGCCGCGCGGCCTCGTCATCGAGCCGGACGACGCGGCCCACGACGCGATCGGCCCGAACATCCTCGACCCCCGGCGGCGCGGCCCAGCGCTCGCCGCGGGCGTGGCGCAGGCAGCCACGGTGGCGGCGGCGGTCGCGAAGGTGTGGGCCTGAATCGACCTAAACGCCTCGCCGGGCGGCGTAGATCGCGAGATTCGTGTACGCCGCGGACATCAGCGGCGCCGGGACGCCGTTCTTCTCCGCGTACGTGACGAGGTCGCCGACGATCTCGTCCGCCTCGACAGGCAGGCCGCGGACCATGTCCCGGTACAGCGAAGAGGTCATCGGGGCGGTGCTGACAATGCCGGCCCGCAGGAACGCCACGGCGCCCTCGCTCGGTGGGTGGCCGGCCGCCGCGGCGATCGCGACCGCCTCACCGGCGATCCCTTCGGCGAACGCGGGGCCGCCGGGCGCGGCGTTGATGTCGCCCACCGAGGCCCGCATGAGCGTGGTGGCGGCGCCCAGGCTGGCCAGGAACACCCACTTCTCCCACATGTCCCGCACGATGGTGGCGGAGAGATCCGAGTCGAACTCGGCGCCCGACAGCGCCTGCGCGACGGCATCGGCCCGCGGGTCCGGCCCACCGTCGAGCGGGCCGTAGGCGATCCGCTCCAGGCCGGTGAGCTGCACGACGTCCCCGGTGCCATCGAGCGTCGCGAAGATCATGGCCAACCCGCCCCAGACCCGGTGGTCGCCGAACGCGGCGCGCAACGTGTCCATGTGCCGCATGCCGTTCAGCAGCGGCACGATGACGGTGTCCGGCCCGATCGCGGGCGTGACGTCGGCGATCGCCCGCTCGAGCGCGTAGCCCTTCACCGCCAGCACGACCACGTCGTAGTGCCCGTCGATCGCATCGGCCGTCACGGTGCGAACGTCGACCACACTCTCGCCGTCGGGACTCTTGATCCGCAGCCCGCGTCCGGCCAGCGCGGCGGCACGAGCCGGCCGCACCAGGAATGTGACGTCCCGGCCGGCCTGGGCGAGCCGCCCGCCGAAGTACCCGCCGGTGGCACCGGCCCCCACGAAAAGTGTCCTCACTGCCGTCCTCTATCCGAGAAGTTCATCGACGAAGCACCAGCGCCATGTTTCGCCGGGCTCGTAGCTTTGCATGACCGGGTGGCCCTCGTCCTCGTAGTGTTTCGACATGTGCCGGCGCGGCGACGAGTCACAGCAGGCCACGACGCCGCAGGTGAGGCAGAGACGCAGGTGCACCCAGTCGCGGAAGCCGTCGGCGACGCAGAAGGGGCAGCCGTCCTCGTAACTCGTCTGGGGCGCCGGTTTGCCGGCGTCCCTGAGGTGCTCGCAAGTCAATCGTCACTCCGCTTCAGCTGGGACTCTTCCAGGTCGAGGTCGCGCTGGGCGCGGACGAGCACTTCCTCGGGGATCCGGCCCTCGTTGCGGGCGGTCTTGAAGACGTGACGCTCGGCCGTAATCATCTCCCGCCGCAGCCGACCGTACGCCGCCGACGGGGTCTCCTGCTGCTGGCTGCCGAGCCGTTCCCAGGCCCGGTTGGCGCGGTTGTCGGCCAGCGCCCGCAACCGATCGACCACCGAGGGCGGCGCGCCGTCCGCCGTCTCCTCGAGCCGTTGCAGGGCGGCCCGGCTGGCCGCGTACTGGACGCCGGCCTCGGCCAGCGCGTCCTCGGCGCTGGTGTCCTCGCTGACGCCGAGCCGCCGGGCCAGCGCGGGCAGCGTGGTGCCGTGGATGAGCAGCGTCAGCACGATCACCGCGAAGGCGACGAAGACGAACAGGTCGCGCGGGTACAGCGGGGCACCGTCCTGGCCGGGAACGGGCAGGGTGAGGGCCGCGGCGAGGGTGACGACGCCGCGCATGCCGGCCCATGCGATGACGGTAGGCACAGCGACCCGCGGCCGTTCCTCGCGGTTACGGATCTTCGGGACGAGCCGCGCCAGGTAGGTGGCCGGATACATCCAGGCGAACCGGACCGCGACCAGCGTCAGGAACACCAGCGCGGTGAGCCGGGCCGTGGTTGCCAGGTCCGTGCTGAGATTGGTCACCAGGCCGCGTAGTTGCAGGCCGACCAGTAGGAAGACGACGCCTTCGAGCAGGAACGTGAGGAGCCGCCACACCGCGTCCATCTGCAGCCGGGAGGTGGGCGACAGCAGGTACGGGATGCGGTGCCCCAGGTATAGCCCGGCGACCACGACCGCGACCACGCTGGAGGTCCGCAGCTCCTCCGCGACGATCACCACCGTGAACGGAGTGAGCAGCGAGACCGCGTCGTCGAGCAGCGGATCCTCGATCCTCCGGTGCAGCCAGGCCGCGCCGTACGCGGCCAGCAGGCCGATCAGCACGCCGCCGCCGGCCTTGAGCACGACCTGGCCGCCGATCTCCCAGAAGCCGACGGCCGTGCCCAGCAGTGCTCCGGTGGAGATGCGGACCAGCACCAGCGCGGTGGCGTCGTTGAGCAGGCTCTCGCCCTCGAGGATGGTGACGATCCGGCGCGGGAGGCCGATCCGGCGCGCGATCGCGGTGGCCGAGACCGCGTCGGGCGGCGCCACGATGGCGCCGAGCGCGACGCAGGCCGCATACGGCACGGCCGGCAGCAGCAGATGCACGACGGTACCGACGGCGAACGCGGTGACCACAACGAGACCCACCGCGAGCAGCAGGATGGGTCGCAGCGCGTTCTTGAAGGCGGGGATGGACGTGTGCAGCGCCGCCACGTACAACAGCGGCGGCAGGATGCCGATCAACACCAGCTCGGGATCGAGGTGCACCTCCGGGATACCGGGCACGAACGACAGCCCGAGCCCGGCGACCAGCAGCACGAGCGGCGCCACGAACCCGAGCCGGCGGGCGAGCGCGGCTCCGAGCACCGAGATCGCGACCAGCGCGACCGTCTCGAAGATGCCCTCCATGCCCGGAAGCTTAAGGCCCGCCCGCGGCGAGCGGGCGTGACGGCACCCACGCCCGTCGGGGGTGCGCCGAGTGCCGGTACGCAACGAGAATGAGTCGCCCTACTCACGCCCGAGACATCCGCACCGGGAAGGCTCTGCCGCATGACATCGACCGTCCCCCGGGTGGGGATCACCGCGGTGGCCAGTTCCCTCCCTGAACACGAGGTGACCACGGCCGACCTGCAGGACCGGGTCGCGTCGGCGAGTGGGATCCCGCTGCCGTCCGGGATGTTCGCGCAGGCCACCGGCATCGACCGGCGGCGTATCGCGGCCGACGACGAGTACGCGTCGGACCTGGCGATCCGCGCGGCACGCCGGGTGCTCGCGGACGCCGATCTGGACGCGCTCGACGTCGATCTGCTGCTCTTCGCGTCCGCGACCCGGGACATGGTGGAGCCGGCCACCGCGCACGTGGTGCAGGCCGCTCTGGGCGGCCGCGCGCACGCGCTGGATGTGACGAACGCCTGCAACAGCTTCCTCAACGGCATCGACCTCGCCCGCTCGATGATCCTGGCCGGACGGGTGCGCCGCGCGCTCGTGGTCACCGGCGAGACCCCGACCCGGTCCATGCGGCCACGCGTTTCCGGCATGGTCCAGGCGCGGGCGGCGTTCGCCGGGTTCACGTTCGGCGACGCGGGCGCGGCGGTGCTGGTCGAGCCGGTCGGCACGGGCGGGATCGTGGACGTGGACGGCGAGACCCATTCCGAGCACTGGAGCGTGGGCGGCATCTTCGGTGGCGGGTCCCGGCATCCACGCGGCGACGAGCACACATACTTCACCGGCGACGGGCGCAAGCTGCGCGGCGTCTTCGAGAAGATCGGTCTCGGCCTGATCGAGCGGGTCAACCACCGGCTCGGGCTGGGCTGGGACGATTACGCCCGGGTGCTGGTGCACCAGGTCACGCTGCCGTACGTGCAGCGGTTCGTGGAGATCACCGGAGTGCCGCCGGGCAAGCTCGACGTGACGGTGCCGGAGTTCGGCAACCTCGCGAGCGCCACGCTGGGCGTACAGCTGGCCCGGATCCGGCCCGGCCTCCGCGCCGGGGATCGCGTGCTGCTGGTCGGCCTGGGCGGCGGGGTCAGCCTGATGACCATGGTGTGGGAGGTCTCGTGAGCAGCGATCTCTGGGTGATCGTGCCGGCCTACAACGAGGCCGGACGGATCCGCCAGACCCTGGACGCGCTGGCCGCGCAGACCGACACCGACTTCACGTTGCTGCTCGTCGACAACCGATCCACCGACGGCACCGCCGAGATCGCGCGCCGGTTCACCGCCCCGTTTCCGGTGCACGTCATTGTCGAGACGGAGAAGGGCGTCGGGTCGGCCGTGGACACCGGCTTCCGGCACGCGATCGCCGCCGGGGCGACGCTGCTCGCCCGCACGGACGCGGACTGCCTGCCCCGCCCCGGCTGGATCGTGGCGGCGCGCTCGCGCCTGACCGCCGGCGCACAGATGGTGTGCGGTCGCAT
>JBKOWB010000183.1:0-6314 GCA_046724195.1 Actinomycetota bacterium | reverse complement strand
GAACGCCGGCGACCAGTCCGCGGTCCGGTAGCCGGCGTCGAGATCCACGTGGTGCAGTTCGAGCTCGACCAGCCGGCGGAGCAGCAGCTGCGATGTGGGGAACGGCGCGAACCCGAGAATGCTCACCTCGACGTCCCAGTCCGTCCGGGTCACCGCGGCGGCCCGGAACGCGTCCGCCGACGCCCGTACGTCCGCGTCGAGGTCCTCGATCGTGCGCCGCGCGCCGGCCTCGATGTCCGCGTTGCGCGCATCCTGGCTCGGATAGGCCGGCGCGTCCAGGAGCACGTTGCGCAGGGCGTTTCCGCCGCGGGCGAGGTGGGTCAGCACGTGCCCGCGGGTCCATCCCGGCAGCAACGAGGGCTGCCGGACATCGGCGTCGGTGAGCCGGCTGATGGTGTCGTACAGCCGGGCGGTCGCGGCGTCGATCTCTGCCATGATGTCCACCGGCCGACGATAGGCTTATCACGCCGCCAGCTGGGCCGATCACCCCGTCGCCTGGTTGATCATGGAGTTACTGCGCCCCGGAACCGGTTCCGGGGCGCAGTAACTCCATGATCAACTGGCTCGTGCGCGCGAGATCCAAGATCGCGGGGGAGGGGTGGTGGCGGGTGGTCCCGTGAGTTGATACGGTTCTCTGCATAGTCATGCGGAGGTCGGTATGGGGATTCGGGTCGCGGTCGCGGGTGCCAGCGGGTACGCCGGCGGCGAGCTGCTGCGCCTGATCGCCGGGCACCCCGAGTTGGACCTGGTCGCCGCCACCGGGCACTCCCAGGTCGGTACGCTGCTGGCCGCCGTACATCCGCAACTGGCCGGCCTCGACATCACGCTCGGAGCGACCGACGCGACCACCCTGGGCGAGGCCGACCTGGTCTTTCTCGCCCTGCCGCACGGGCAGTCGGCCGCGCTCGCGGCCGCGCTGCCGGCCGCCGTGAAGGTCGTCGATCTGGGCGCGGACTTCCGGCTGCGGGACGCTGCCGCGTGGGCGCGGTACTACGGCGGGACGCATGCCGGGACGTGGACCTACGGGCTGCCCGAACTGCCCGGCCAGCGCGCCGCGATCGCTGCGTCCGGCCGGGTCGCGAACACCGGGTGTTATGCGGCCGCGATCACCCTGGCGCTGGCGCCGCTGATCGCCGCGGGCGTCGCCGAGCCCGACGACGTCGTGGTGGTCGCCGCGTCCGGAACCTCCGGCGCCGGCCGGAGCGCCAAGGTCAACCTGCTGGCCAGCGAGGTCATGGGCGACCTGACGCCCTACAAGGTCGGCGCCCACCAGCACGTCCCCGAGATCAAGCAGGCAACCGGCGCCGTCTCGCTGTCGATGACGCCGGTGCTGGCGCCGATGCCGCGGGGGATCCTGGCCACCGTGACGGCCCGGGGCGGCGCCGGCGGGCGGAGCGTCCTCGAGGCGGCCTACCGCGACGAGCCGTTCGTGCACGTCCTGCCCGAGGGAACGTGGCCGCACACCGGCGCGACGGCCGGATCGAACGCCTGCCACCTGCAGGTCACCCAGGACAGCGACTCCGGGCGGATCGTCATGGTCAGCGCGCTCGACAATCTCGGCAAGGGCGCCGCCGGGCAGGCCGTGCAGTGCGCCAACATCATGCTCGGCCTGCCCGAAACGGCGGGTCTGTCCCGGTTCGGAGTCGCACCATGACGGTCACGGCCCCCAAAGGATTCCGGGCCAGCGGGGTGGCCGCCGGCCTCAAGCCCGGCGGTACGCCCGACGTCGCCGTCGTCGTCAACGACGGCCCCGACGCGACCGCCGCGGGGGTCTTCACCAACAACCGGGTCAAGGCCGCGCCGGTGCTGTGGAGCCAGCAGGTCGCCAAGGGCGGCATCGTGCGCGCCGTCGTGCTCAACTCCGGCGGCGCCAACGCCTGCACCGGCGCGCAGGGCTTCCGGGACACGCACGCCACGGCCGAGCACGCGGCCGCCGCGTTGCGCGGCAGATCCAAGCCGGTGCTGGTCGGCGCGGGCGACGTGGCAGTCTGCTCCACCGGCCTGATCGGCGAGCTGTTGCCGATGGACAAGCTGCTCCGTGGCGTCACGGCCGCGGTCAAGGCGCTCGATCGGCGCGGCGGTGGCGCGGCCGCCGAGGCCATCATGACCACCGACACGGTGCCGAAGAACGCCGCCGTGCAGGGCGAGGGCTGGTCTGTCGGCGGGATGGCCAAGGGCGCCGGCATGCTCGCCCCCGCGCTGGCCACCATGCTCGTCGTGCTCACCACCGACGCGGTGGCGGGCGCCGAGGCGCTGGATTCGGCGCTGCGCCAGGCGACCCGGTTGACGTTCGACCGGATCGACTCCGACGGGTGCATGTCCACGAACGACACCGTGCTGCTGCTCGCCAGCGGTGCTTCCGGCGTGCAACCGAGCCAGCCGGAGCTGACCGCCGCGGTCACCGCGATCTGCCACGACCTCGCGCAGCAGCTGATCGCGGACGCCGAAGGCGCCACGAAGCAGGTCGCCATCGAGGTGCTCGGCGCGGCCAGCGAGGCCGACGCGGTCGAGGTGGGCCGGAGCGTGGCCCGCAACAACCTGGTCAAGACCGCGCTGTTCGGCAACGACCCCAACTGGGGCCGGATCCTCGCCGCGGTCGGCACGACGCAGGCGGCGTTCGCGCCGGATCGGGTCGACGTCGCGGTGAACGGGATCTGGGTGTGCCGGGGCGGCGCGGCGGCCGACGACCGGTCCAAGGTGGACCTGGCCGGCCGGGATGTCACGATCCAGGTGCACCTGCACGAGGGAGAGTCGGCCGCGACCATCTGGACCACCGACCTGTCGCACGCGTACGTGCACGAGAACTCGGCGTACTCGTCATGACCCCGCACGACAAGGCAGCGGTGCTCATCGAGTCGTTACCGTGGCTCGAGCAGTTTCACGGCAGCACCATCGTGATCAAGTACGGCGGCAACGCCATGATCGAGCCGGAGCTGCAGCGCGCGTTCGCCGCCGACATGGTCTTTCTCCGCTATGTCGGGATCAAGCCCGTCGTCGTGCACGGTGGCGGACCGCAGATCAGCGCCATGTTGGAGAAGCTGGGCATCAAGACCGAGTTCCGCGGCGGCCTGCGGGTGACCACGCCGCAGGCCATGGACGTCGTCCGGATGGTCCTGACCGGGCAGGTCGGGCGCGAACTCGTCGGGCTCATCAACCAGCACGGCCCGTTCGCGGTCGGGCTCTCCGGCGAGGACGCCGGGCTGTTCACCGCGATCCGCCGGCACGCCGTGGTCGACGGCCAGCCGGTGGACATCGGTCAGGTCGGCGACGTCTACAAGGTCGACACGTCGGCCGTGGACGACCTCATCGCGGCCGGCCGGATCCCGGTCGTGGCGACCGTCGCGCCGGACGCCGACGGCCTGCTGCACAACGTGAACGCCGACACCGCCGCGTCCGCGCTCGCGATCGCGTTGGGCGCCCGCAAGCTGGTCGTGCTCACCGACGTGCCGGGCCTCTACACCGACTGGCCCGACACCGGCTCGCTGGCCCGGGAGATCGGCGCGGACGCGTTGGAGAAACTGCTGCCGACGCTGGAGTCCGGGATGGTGCCCAAGATGGAAGCCTGCCTCCGGGCCGTGCAGGGCGGCGTGCCGGCGGCCCACGTCGTGGACGGCCGGGTCGCCCACTCGATCTTGCTCGAAGTGTTCACCTCGGAAGGATTCGGCACCATGGTCGTGAGCGCGAGGAGTGACCGAGCGCAGCGAGGGAGCCCCGCAGTCGCGAACAAGGAAGGCTCCGTGAGCGCGAGGAGTGACCGAGCGCAGCGAGGGAGCCCCGCAGTCGCGAACAAGGAAGGCTCGGTCCCGGCATGACGCTCATCGAACGCTGGTCGCAGTCCATGATGGACAACTACGGCACGCCGCCGCTGGCGCTGGTCCGCGGATCCGGCGCGGTGGTCACCGACGAGGCCGGCAGGCAATACCTCGATCTGCTCGGCGGCATCGCGGTCAACGCGCTCGGCCACGCCCACCCCGCCGTGATCGCGGCTGTCTCCGAGCAGATCGCCACGCTCGGCCACGTATCCAACCTCTTCGTGGCGGAGCCGCCGGTCGCGCTCGCCGAGCTGTTGCTGGCGCTCGCCGGCCGTCCGGGCCGGGTGCTGCTCTGCAACTCCGGCGCCGAGGCGAACGAGGCCGCGTTCAAGCTGTCCCGGCTCACCGGCCGCACCCAGGTGGTCTCCACCAAGGGCGGCTTCCACGGCCGGACCATGGGCGCGCTGTCGCTGACCGGCCAGCCCGCCAAGGCGGATCCGTTCCGGCCGCTGCCGGGCGATGTGATCCATATCGAGTACGGCGACCCGCAAGCGCTGCGCCTCGCGGTGACCGGCGAGACCGCCATGGTCATCCTCGAGCCGATCCAGGGCGAGAACGGCGTCGTGGTCCCCCCGCCCGGCTATCTGGCCGCGGCCCGGGAGGTGTGTACGGCGCACGGGGCGCTACTGGTGCTGGACGAGGTGCAGACCGGCATCGGCCGGACCGGACACTGGTTCGCGCACCAGACCGACGGCGTCGAGCCCGATGTCATCACGCTTGCCAAGGGCCTCGGCGGCGGCCTGCCGATCGGGGCGTGCATCGCGTTCGGGATGGCTGCCGACCTGTTCGGCCCCGGGTCACACGGCACCACCTTCGGCGGGAACCCGGTGAGCTGCGCGGCCGCCCTCGCCGTCATCCGGACCATCGCCGGCGAGGGGTTGCTCGACAATGTCAAGCGGGTGGGCGAGCAGATCCGCCGCGGCGTCGAGGGCCTGGACCACCCGCTCATCGCCGGCGTGCGGGGCGCGGGCCTGCTGCTCGGCATCGTGCTGGCCGCGCCGGTGTCGGCTTCGCTGGCGTCGGCGTTGCGCGAGGCCGGCTTCCTGGTCAACCCGGTCCAGCCCGACGTCATCCGGCTCGCGCCGCCGTTGATCCTCACCGCCGAGCAGGCCGAGTCCTTCCTTGCCGCTCTGCCCGCCGTCCTCGAGAAGGTCGCCCCATGATCCGGCATTTCCTGCGCGACGACGACCTCAGCCCGCAGGAGCAGGGCGCGGTCCTCGACCTGGCCGCGCGGATGAAGGTTGAGCGGTTCGCGTACCGGCCACTCGCCGGACCTAGGTCGGTGGCGGTGCTGTTCGACAAGCAGAGCCTGCGGACCCGGGTGTCGTTCGAGGCCGGGATCGCCGAACTGGGCGGCAACCCGATCGTGGTGGACACCCAGAGCACCCACTTCGGGCGCGGCGAGAGCCTGGTCGACGCCGGCCGGGTGCTGTCGCGGTACGTCGCCGCGATCGTGATGCGTACGTTCGGCGACGAGCGGCTCGCCGAGCTGGCCTCCGACGCGCGCGTGCCCGTGGTGAACGCGCTGACCGACGGCTTCCACCCCTGCCAGCTGCTCGCCGACCTGCTGACGATCCGCGAGCGGCTGGGCACGACCAAGGGCAGGAAGCTCGCGTACCTGGGTGACGCCGCCAACAACATGGCCCACTCCTACCTGCTCGCGGGCGCGACCGCGGGCATGCACGTCCGGGTGGCCGGGCCGTCGGGCTTCGACCCGGCGCCGGCCGTGGTCGCGCGTGCCGCCGAGATCGCCGCCTGGACCGGTGGCTCCGTCGAGGTGCTGCGCGATCCCTACGAGGCGGTCGACGCGGTGGACGTCGTAGCCACGGACACGTGGACGTCGATGGGTCAGGAGGGCGACGGGAAGGACCGGCTCGCCCCCTTCCGGCCGTACCAGATCAACAAGGACCTGGTGGCCGCGGCCGCGCCGGACGCGATCGTGTTGCACTGCCTGCCCGCGCATCGCGGCGAGGAGATCACCGACGACGTGCTCGACGGCCCGCACTCGGCGGTCTTCGATCAGGCGGAAAACCGCCTGCACGCGCAGAAGGCGCTGCTCGCCTGGCTGGTGGAGTCTTCCTCATGACCGGCCCGTTCACCCGCGCCGGGCGGCACGCGCGCATCGTGGAACTGATCCGGGACCGGGCGGTGCACTCGCAGACCGAGCTGGCCGAGTTGCTCGCCGCCGATGGCGTCCAGGTCACCCAGGCGACGCTGTCGCGCGACCTGGAGGAACTCGGCGCGGTCAAGGTCAGCGGCGCGTACCTGATCCCGGAGGACGGCAAGCGGCCACTGCGCGAGGCGGAGCACGCACCGGCCCGGCTGGTCCGGCTGCTGCGCGAGCTGCTCACCGGAGTGGACGCCAGCGGCAACATGGCGGTCCTGCGAACCCCGCCCGGGGCGGCGCAGTTCCTCGCCAGCGCACTGGACCGCTCCGGGCTCTCCGACGTCGTCGGCACCATCGCCGGCGACGACACCATTCTCGTCGTGGCCCGCGACGTC
>JBKOWB010000008.1:0-3551 GCA_046724195.1 Actinomycetota bacterium | reverse complement strand
AAACGGCGGCCCAGGCGATAACACCGTCGCGGTCGACCCCGGATCACCCCAGCGTATGACATTCGCTCACCGTCGGTATCTGCCGTGACGCCGTCAAACGTGACCAGGCCCGATGTCTATGCCCAAATCCGGATCCTCGGGCGACACCGCGATGACCACGACGTATCTTTGCGTGAGCCTCGGGGCGACCGCCACGCGGCCGAGGCCGAATTGAGCGCGTCTGATACAGGTCAGGATTCACCTGAGAGGACCTAGGAATGCGTAAGGCACTGCTTGCCCTGACCGCTGTCGGCCTGCTGGCCACCGCCGGCATGACCGCCTGCACGGACGACGGGAGCGGCGGGACGAGCAGTAGCGGCGGCGGCGACAAGGGCGGCGGCCCGGGCCAGGGCAAGATCGGCGTCATCCTGCCGGACACCACCACCTCGCAGCGGTGGAAAAGCGATGACCCGAAGTATCTGAAGGCGGCGTTCGAGGACGCCGGCGTCCCCGTCGACCTGCAGAACGCGCAGGGCGACAAGGCCCGGTTCCTGCAGATCGCCGACAAGATGATCAATGACGGCGTCAAGGTCCTGATGATCGTGAACCTGGACTCGCCGACCGGCAAGGCCGTCCTCGACAAGGCCAAGGCCGCGAAGATCAAGACGGTCGACTATGACCGCCTCACCCTCAACGGCGGCGCGGACTACTACGTGAGTTTCGACAACTTCCAGGTCGGCGTGCAGCAGGGCCAGGGCCTGGTCAGATGCCTGGAAGCCAAGAAGGTCGTCAACCCGGTCGTGGCCGAGCTCAACGGCTCGCCCACGGACAACAACGCGACGCTGTTCAAGCAGGGCTACGACTCGATACTCCAGCCGAAGTACGACGAGGCGACGTACACCAAGGGCCCGGACCAGTCCGTGCCGGACTGGGTCAACTCCGAGGGCGGCGTGATCTTCGAGCAGATGCTGAAGCAGCAGCCGAAGATCCGTGGCGTGCTGGCCGCGAACGACGGCCTCGCCAACGCCGTCATCGGCGTGCTCAAGAAGTACAAGCTGAACGGCACAGTTCCCGTCACGGGCCAGGACGCCACGATCGACGGATTCCACAACCTCCTCAACGGCGACCAGTGCCTGACCATCTACAAGGCCATCAAGCCCGAGGCGGACGCCGCGGCCAAGCTGGCGATCGCGCTGTACAAGGGGCAGCAGCCCACGCCGCAGAACATCGGCCGGCCGATCGGCAAGATCAAGGATCCGGAGTCGGGCGCCTACGTCCCGTTCGTGAGCCTGCAGCCGCAGGCCATCACGAAGAAGAACATCCAGGATGTCGTCGACGACAAGTTCGTCACCGTCAAGGAGATCTGCTCCGGCCGGTACGCCGCCCTCTGCGAGGCGAACGGCATTCAGGAGCCGGAGGTCAAGTAAGTCGGATCCGCACCCGGCGGTTCTGCCGGCCCTTGCTCTCCACCTTGACCACCTCGACGCGGCCGACCTGCGCGGTGGACGCGACGTGGGTGCCCCCGTCGGCCTGAACGTCCAGGCCGACGATGTCGACGACCCGGATCTCCGGCATCTCCAGCGGCGGCAGCGCGTCCTGGGTACGCACCAGGTCGGGGATGGCGAGCGCCTCCTCACGCGGCAGGACCCGGGCGACGATCTTGCGATCGGCGGCGATCTCGGCGTTGACCGCGTCCTCTAGCGACTGCTTGAAGCCCGGCGGCACCTCCGGCAGGTTGAAGTCCATCCGAGCCTCGCCCGGCTGCATGTTGCCCCCGGTGACCAGCGCACCGAAGTCGCGGAACACGGTGCCGCACAGGATGTGCAGCCCGGAGTGGGTGCGCATGAGGCTGGTACGGCGCTCGTCGTCGACCGCGCCACGCACGGAGGCGCCGGGCGGCGGCACCGGATCGCCCGGCAGGGGAATGAGGTACAGGTCGTCGCCCTTGCGGGTGTCGATGATCCGGGTCTGCACGCCTTGCCAGATCAGCACGCCGTGGTCAGGCGGCTGGCCGCCGCCGCCCGGGTAGAACGCGGACCGGTCCAGCACGATGCCGGCCTCTGGATCGGCCGGGTCCGACCACACCACGATGCAGTCCCATTCCCGGAGCGTCGGGTCGACCCAGTCCAGCCGGTGAGTGTGTCCGTGCTGCTCGAACGCCATGGCGCGGAGTCTACGACCTGCCCTTGAGGTGGCGACCGAGCTGGCGGGCGATCTCGCGCCTCGCGTCCCGTTCGGCCATCGCCTGGCGCTTGTCGTAGGCCTTCAGACCGCGCGCGAGGCCCAGCTCGACCTTGGCCCAGCCGTTCGAGAAGTACATCGACAACGGTACGAGCGTGAGCCCCGGCCCGTCGCGCAGCTTGTCCAGGATGCGCGCGATCTCGACACGGTGCAGCAGCAGCTTGCGGGTCCGGCGCGGCGCGTGGTTCGTCCAGCTGCCGAAGCCGTATTCGGCGATGTGCAGGTTGTAGAGCATGATCTCGCCGTCGTGCTCCTGGGCGAACGCGTCGGCGAGCGACACGTAGCCGGCTCGCAAGGACTTGACCTCGGTGCCGGCCAGAACGATGCCCGCCTCGTACGTCTTGACGATCGCGTAGTCATGCCTCGCCTTCTTGTTCGACGCGATGACCTTGCGCCCGTCGTCCTTCGCCACGACCGCCACGATAATCGAGGCATGGGTGAGAAACGTGGGTCGAAGTGGTCGATCGGGTCCGAGAGCTCGCTGCTGAGCATCTACTCGAAGAACTCGGTGCTGTCGATCGGCTCGGTGGGATCATCGCTGTCGGTCGGGTCGATCGGGTCGTGCGCTTCGGCGTTCTCGATAGGATCGTTCGTCTGTCTGGGTTCGATCCTCTCGGCCGCCTCGATGTTCTCGATCCTGTCCTGGCGGGCGAGGCGGTCTACGGTACGGGCCGGCGCATCGAGTACGTGACGCCGTGCAGGCGATGCGGCTCGTTCATCACATGGATCGCGGCCCGGTCATATACCTGCCAACCCGCCGCGCCGGCCCGGTTCAAGTGCCGCAGGTCGTCGAAGCGCTCGTCGGTGCCCCAGCGCAGCACGCCGCCAGGGTGATGGAACGTCGCGGTCCAGTCCATGAACCGGTCCGCGCCGAACGTCCCCGCAGCGCGGTACTCGAGCCGCGCGTACTCCCAGTTGCTCACCGGCTCATTATGCCGACAAGGTCATCATTGCGCCGTCCAACCGCTGCCGGCGCGGCGATCGCCGTTCCCGCCGACCGGACCGTCGACTGGCCGCCCGGGGAAGGTCGGACCCCTACCTGGTGAACGTCGCCTGAACGCCCCCGCACGCCACCGGTCGCGGTGAAGCACGGCCATCCAATGTGGTCCGTTTCAACGAGTTTCCTGCGCGTATTTCACGAACCAGGTCGGAGCGGACATCTCCGCTCGCAGGGAAACCGGCCCTGCGCCGAGTTCGAGAACCCCGCACTGTGTCGGCCGTCATAAGGGCCGTGACCGGGGTCTCCCTGATAACACCCTGAGTTGTCCATTATTGGCTTGGGTGGCGAACACCGCCGTCTTAGGCTCCGCAGGTCGACTGACTGACGTGGG
>JBKOWB010000412.1:0-4547 GCA_046724195.1 Actinomycetota bacterium | reverse complement strand
CTACTACGACGGCCCGGACCCGCGGACGTTGGCGCTGCTGTAGCCGGTACCCCCATCGTGTGTTCACGATGGCGGCCATGGCGGATGTGGTCGTGGTGGGCGCGGGGATCATCGGCTTGACGGCGGCGGTACGGCTGCGTGCAGCCGGCTTCGACGTGGTGGTGTGGTCGCCGGTCGACCCGCTCGACACGGTCTCGGCGGTGGCCGCCGCGGTCTGGTACCCGACCCGGACCGACTACGACCCGCGAGTGCTGGCCTGGGCCGGTGAGACCTACGCCGAGTTCACCCGGCAGGCCCGCGACGGCGTGCCGGGGATACTGCTGCGCCCGACGCGCAACCTCGGCACCGCGACGGAGATGCCGTGGTGGGCGGTGGCGGCCGGGGACGTCGCCATCGTCGACGGAGAAGTGCGGTTCATCGCGCCGCTGGTCGAGATGACCACGTACCTGCCGTGGCTCCGCGACCAGGTCCACTTCGTCCGGCGCGGGGTAGACCGGCTCGAGGACGCGTTCGCGGCGGCTCCGATCGTGGTCAACGCCACCGGACTCGCCGCCCGTGAACTCGCCGCCGACCCCGCGGTCCACCCGGCCCGCGGCCAGATCGTGCTGGTCGCCAACCCCGGCATCGAGACGTCGGTCCGGGCCGCGGGCAAGCCCAGCACGTACGTACACCCGCGCAGCCGGGACGTGGTGCTCGGTGGCACGTTCGAGGAGGGCGTCTGGGCCACCGCGCCGGATCCGGCGATCCGCGACGCCATCCTGGTTCGTTGCCGCGCGCTGGTGCCGGAGCTCGCCCGCGCGCCGATCGTGGGGGAGAAGGTCGGGCTGCGCCCGGTCCGGCGCGGCGGCCCGCGCGTGGCGGCCGAGGCCGTTCCGGGCGGGACCATCGTGCACGCGTACGGGCATGGGGGCGCCGGCGTGACCCTGTCCTGGGGTTGCGCCGGCGAGATTGTCCGGCTCTGCGGGGCCCGCTAGCGCTGGGTGGAGAAAATCGCGCGAAATTGTCGTACCCCTGGGGCAGAGTGTCACGGGTGACGACGCCCATCGGTCCTGACACAGCTCGATCTCACCTGCGCGCCTGGTTGCCGGCGTTCCTGCTGGTCGCCGCCATCTGGGGCACCAGCTTCCTGTTCATCAAGGTAGGCGTGCGCGAGCTGCACCCGCTCTGGCTGACGTTCGGGCGGGTGGCCATCGGCGCGGCCACGCTGGTGATCCTGCTCACGGTGACGCGCGACCGGCTGCCCCGCGACGCCAAGGTGTGGGCCCACCTGATCGTGGTGGCCACGCTCGGTGTCTCCGCGCCGTTCACGCTGTTCGGCTTCGGCGAGCAGCGGGTGTCCTCCGTGCTCGCGGGCATCTGGAACGCGGCGACGCCGCTGGTCGCGCTGCCGCTGGCCGCGCTGGTGTTCCGCACGGAACGGATGACCCGGGCGCGTGCGGCCGGCATCGGGATCGGGTTCGCCGGCGTGCTGGTCGTCCTCGGCGTCTGGCGTGGCGTCGGTGGCGCCCAGCTCACCGGGCAGCTCATGTGCTTCGGCGCGGCCATGTGTTACGCGGTGGCGATCCCGTACCAGAAGAAGTTCCTCGCGGGCCGCGCCGGGTCCGGCGTGTCCATGGCGGCCGCGCAGATGCTCATGGCGCTAGCGCAGCTCGCCATCGTGGCGCCGCTGGTGGCCGGCGCGCCGCCCGCGCCGACCCGGCTCTCGGCCGAGGTGGTGTTCTGCGTGCTCGCGCTCGGGGCGCTCGGCACCGGGCTGGCGTTCGTGCTGAACTTCCGGGTGATCCGGATCGCCGGGGCGAGCACGTCCGCATCCGTGACGTACCTGATGCCGGTCGTGGCCACGCTGGTCGGCGTGACGATCCTGGGCGAGCGCCTGCTCTGGAACCAACCGCTGGGCGCCCTCGTCGTGCTGTCCGGCGTCGCGATCTCCCAGGGCGCGCTCACCCGGCTGCGCCGCCCCGCCGTGCAACCAGAGCCGGAGCGCGACCTGTCCCGGGCGCCCGCCTGAGACGGGTCAAGCGGTGCGCTTGCGCGTCTTCCGGCGCTCGCGAGGATCGCGTCGCGACCTCGCGTCCTCGATCTGGCGGATCAGGTCCTTACGCGCCTCCGCGAGGGCGTGATCGACGTCGCGTGCGTGGGAGGCGGCCACGAGGTGCACCCGCCCGGGCAGCCAGGCTTGAAGGGTGACCTTCTGATCGGGGCTGTCCCGCTCCTTGATCGACACCTCGAGGTCGACCTGGTCGTCTTCCCATCCGGACAGGTGCGGTGTGAGCGCGGACAGGGCCCGGACAATGCGCGGACGCTCCGCCTCCGCGAAGCCGGCGCCGAGGCGCAAATGCTCGTTCAACGTGCTTGCGGGAGTGTTCTCGGGTCCGGTCATGGGTGTAGGCCTCTCTTCCGGGTTCACCGTACGACGTCGCTCTCCCCGCCGCGCCGTGTCGCCGGCCAGGCGCATCGAAGGTCATATGGTGAGTTCGCCATTAGACCATGTTTTTGACAATGGTTATCGTTTACCGCATGTACAAACTGGCAGCGCGTACGCTCGCCGTGGTCTGCGCCGTGGCGACCGCCACGATCCTCGGCGGCTGCGGATCCACCACGGCCGGCGCGTCGGACCAGCCGGACGGCGACGGGCCGCTAGCGGTCGTGGCCACCACGCCCGAGGTCGCGGACTTCGTCCGGAACATCGGCGGCGACCACGTCACGGTCACCCAGATCATCAAGCCGAACGTCGACCCGCACGACTACGAGCCCACGCCCGCCGACATCCAGGCGATCTCCACCGCCAAGGTCGTGGTCAAGAACGGCGTCGGCCTCGAGAAGTGGCTCGATCCGACCATCGATTCGGCCGGCTTCACCGGCCCGGTCGTCGACACCAGCCAGGGCGTGCCGTTGCGCGAGGGCGATCCCGGCGACGAGGAGATGGCCGCGGGCGACCCGCACATCTGGCACAACCCGCTCAACGCCAAGATCATGGTCACGAACATCGAGAAGGCGCTCGCCACAGCCGACGCCGCCGACGCTTCGACATATCAGGCCAACCTCACGGCGTACGCCGCGAAGCTGGACCAGCTCGACAAGGACAACCTGGCGAAGTTCGCCAAGCTGCCGCCCGACCAGCGCAAGCTGGTCACCAACCACGACGCGTTCGGCTACTACGTGGACCGCTACCACCTCGACTTCGTCGGCTCGGTGATCCCGAGCATGGACACGTCCGCGGAGCTGTCCGCCAAGCAGCTGAACGACCTGGTCGCGAAGATCAAGGCCACCGGCACGAAGGCGATCTTCACGGAGAGCTCGCTGCCACCCAAGACCGCCGACGCCATCGCCAAGCAGGCGGGCGTCAAGGTCGTGGGCGGCGAAGACGCACTGTACGGCGACAGCCTCGGCCCGCTCGGCACCCCGCAGGGTACGTACCTCGGCGCCGAACAGCACAACACCGACACGATCGTGACGGCCCTCAATGGCTGAGCCAGCGTTGCGCTTCGCCGAAGCGGAGCTCGGCTACCGTGGTCGCGCCGTGCTGCGTGGCGTCGACTTCACGCTCGAGCCCGGCCAGGCCGTCGCGCTCGTCGGACCCAACGGCGCGGGTAAGTCCACGCTGGTCAAAGCGGTTCTCGGCATGGCACAGGTGGTCGGCGGGTCGGTCGAGGTCTTCGGCGGGCCGCCGGGTCGGGCGCGCGGCCGCACGGCGTACGTGCCGCAGCTCGACCAGCTCGACCCCGACTTTCCGGTTTCCGCCGCGCAGGTCGTGCTCATGGGCCGCTACCGCAGCACCGGATGGTGGCGTCCGACGACGCGGGCCGACCGGCGCATCGCGGCGGACGCGCTGGACCGGGTCGGCCTCGCCGACCGGGCCCGGGTGCGCTTCGGGCTGCTCTCCGGCGGCCAGCGCCAGCGGGTGCTGGTGGCCCGGGCCCTGGCCGCGCAGCCGCGCCTGCTGCTGCTCGACGAGCCGTTCAACGGCGTCGACGCGATCAGCCAGGAGTCGATCCTGCGGGTGCTGGGCGAGCTGTCGGACGCCGGTACGGCCGTGGTGCTCAGCACGCACGACCTGACCGTCGCGCGTCGCGTCGGCGATCTCGTCTGCCTGCTCAACGGCCGGCAGTACGCCGTTGGCGCCCCGGAGGACGTGCTCACCGCGCCGCTGCTCCGCGCCACGTACGGCAACCAGGCCGTGGACCTGCCGGACGGCCATGCCCTGCTGGTCGAAACCTGATGGGCGTGCTCACCGCGCCGTTCGCGGCGCCGTTCATGTCCCGCGCACTGATCGAGATGGCGCTGCTCGCGCTGGTCTGCGGCCCGGTCAGCGTGTTCGTCTTCGTGCGCCGGATGTCGTTCGCGGCCGACGCGCTGACCCACACCGTCTTCCCCGGCGTGGTCATCGGGTTCGCCGTCGCCGGCGTGGACGGCATCTTCGGCGGCGCGCTGGCCGCGGGCGTGGTGACCGCTGTCGTGCTGACCCTGCTGACCCGCGGCGGGCGGCTCAGCGACGACGCGTCCACGGCGGTCGTGCTGACCGCGATGTTCTCGCTCGGTGTGGTGCT
>JBKOWB010000172.1:0-2783 GCA_046724195.1 Actinomycetota bacterium | reverse complement strand
CTACATGCGCGACGGGGACGTGTACCGGCCGTTCAACATGCCGGTCCTCACCCTGGCTCCGGACGGAGTCAGCCACGTGGCCTGCTTCTTCGACCTGCGGTTGTTCAAGACGTTCGGGTTGCCGGAATCGTTGCCGGTCTCCGCGCCGCCGGGCGAGGCGGGTTCAGCCGGCGCCGCGTGGTCCGTCTCCGCGCCGCCGGGCGGCGCGGATCCAGCCGGTGCGGCGTGATGGCCGCCGAGCGCGCGCCGGCAGCCCTGCTGGGCGGGGTCGCGGTACTCGAGCGATCGATCGCGTACGCGCTCGGCAGCCTCGCGATGGTGACGCCCGAGGCGCTCGTCCGCCCCACGCCGTGCCGCCACTGGAACCTGCACGACCTGCTGGAACATCTGCACGACTCGATGGCGGCGCTCCACGAGGCCGTCGAGGTGGGCCGGATCGCGTGCGTGCCGTGCCCGGCCGTCGATGTCCCACACCCGGCCGACGCCGTGATTCCCCTGGTGCGCGACCAGGCCGTCCGCCTGCTCGGTGTGTGGGCAAACGCGAACGGCTCGGCCGCGGTATGCGTTGAGGACGAGCTGATGACCGCGCCGTTGATCGCGGGCGCCGGCGCGATCGAAGTGGCCGTGCACGGGTGGGACGTCGCCGAGGCCTGCGGCCAGCACCGGCCGATCCCCGACGAGCTGGCCGACGAGTTGCTCGATCTGTCGGTGTTGTTCATCCGCGGAAGGGACCGGCCCGCCCGCTTCGCACGGCCGATCGCGCTGCCCGCGAACGCGGCGCCGGGCGACCGGCTGGTGGCCTTTCTTGGCCGGCAGCCGTACTGACACCCGCTTGCCTGTCGGGCCCGGCAGTCTTTCCCTGACCCCTCGTTCCTGTCGTGCCCGGCAGTCTTTCTTGCCCCACGTTCTTCCCTTGCCCCGCGTTCCTGTCGTACCCGGCGGGCAGAATCGGGGCATGCGGTTGCTCCTCGATTCCCCGATCGGTCCGCTTGGCGTCGTGCTCGACGGCGAGACGGTCGAGGGCGTCCGGTTCGGTGCGCCGGCGTCGTTCGGACCGCCGGGCGAGCACCGCGCGGTCGTCGAGCTGGCGGCTTACTTCGACGGCGCGTTGACCGAGTTCACGGTGCCGGTGCGGATGGTCGGCGGTTCCGAGTTCGAGCGCGCGGTCTGGGATGAGATCGCCAAGATCCCGTATGGCGAGATGAACACGTACGGAGCGATCGCGACGGCACTCGGCGATCCCACGCTGGCCCGGGCCGTCGGCACGGCTTGCAACCACAACCCGGTGCCGGTGATCGTGCCCTGCCACCGCGTGGTCGGGGCGGGCGGCAAGATGGTCGGCTTCGGCGGCGGCATCGAACGCAAGCGGCGCCTGCTGGAGCTGGAGGCGAGCGTGGCGCTGCAACGGACGTGGGGGTGAGACGACGTGGTCGAAACTCCGGTGGTGATGACAGAGCGGCTCCAGCTGCGCGGATTCCGCGCCGAGGACCTGCCGGCACACCGGGCGGCCGTGGACGACGACGCCGCGGTGACCTGGGCCCACGTACGGCTGCCGCTGGCCGAGAGCCTGCGCCGGTGGGCGGATCGGCTGGACGGCTGGGAACGCGATGGGTTCGGCATGTGGATCGTCGAGGTCTGCGCCACCGGTGTGGTGATCGGGCACGCCGGGCTGCAGCGCCTCGACGGCACCGACGACGTCGAGCTGGGCTACTACCTGGGCCGCCCGGCCTGGGGGCAGGGCT
This sequence comes from Actinomycetota bacterium, assembly GCA_046724195.1. Taxonomy (GTDB): domain Bacteria; phylum Actinomycetota; class Actinomycetes; order Mycobacteriales; family Micromonosporaceae; genus Actinoplanes. The sequence goes on along the minus strand of JBKOWB010000172.1, from coordinate 1,041 downwards.
ATGCGACCGAGGCGGCACGCGCCTGCCTGAGGTACGGCTTCGAGACGTGCCGCCTGCCGCGCGTCGTCGCGGTCGTACGTATCGAGAACCACGCGTCCCGGCACGTCCTCGAGAAGCTGGGCCTGCGTCATGACCGCGACGGCGTCTTCTACGAGGCGGAAGCGTCGCTCATGGTGATCGACCGACCGTGACGGTCGAGGCGGCTGAAGCCGTCCGCGAGCGAGGTAAGGCTGGGCAGACGCCGGCCGCCGTCCCGGCGCGACGAGGGGCCGGACCGGAGACGGTCCGACCCCTCGGAGTGCACACGCGGTGAGGTCAGCGCTCGACCTCGCCCCGGATGAAGGCCTCGACGGCCTCCTTCGCGTCGTGGTCGTTGTACTGGACGGGCGGAGACTTCATGAAGTACGAGCTGGCCGAAAGGACCGGGCCGCCGATGCCGCGATCCTTGGCGATCTTGGCGGCCCGGACCGCGTCGATAATGACGCCGGCCGAGTTCGGAGAGTCCCACACCTCAAGCTTGAGCTCGGCATTCAGCGGAGCGTCGCCGAAGCTGCGGCCCTCCAGACGGATGTACGCCCACTTGCGGTCGTCCAGCCACGGCACGTGGTCGGATGGGCCGATGTGCACGTCGCTCTTGACCATCTCGTGCGGGATCTGGCTCGTCACCGACTGCGTCTTGGAGATCTTCTTAGAGATCAGCCGGGTGCGCTCCAGCATGTTCATGAAGTCCATGTTGCCGCCGAAGTTGAGCTGGTACGTGCGCAGCAGCTCGACGCCGCGGTCCTCGAACAGCTTGGCGAGGGCGCGGTGCACGATCGTGGCGCCGACCTGGCTCTTGATGTCGTCGCCGACGATCGGGAGGCCCGCGTCGGTGAACTTCTGCGCCCACTCCGGGTTGGAGGCGATGAAGACGGGCAGCGCGTTGACGAACGCGCAGCCGGCGTCGATGGCCGCCTGGGCGTAGAACTTGTCCGCCTGCTCGGAGCCGACCGGCAGATACGACACGACCACGTCGACCCGTGCGTCGCGCAGCGCCTGGGC
>JBKOWB010000331.1:0-2816 GCA_046724195.1 Actinomycetota bacterium | reverse complement strand
CCTGACGCCCGTGCGAAGGCGGTCGACGCCCGACCTTCCGAGGACGCCTCTCCGGCGGTCCTAGAGCACGCTGTGCACCCGAGCGTCTCGTGGAAGTCGCGCCGGGCGGCGATGCCGGCGGCCGCGGCGCCCACACCGCCGGCGCCGACCAGGAGTACGCGCGTGGAAGCCCTTCCCGTCGGTGGCCGATCACGTGTCGAAGCCGAGACCGACCCGGTCCAGCGTGCGCAGCCAGATGTTGCGCCGGCCCTGGCGCCGGCGCGGTCCCACACGCCACCGAGGTAGGTCGGGGAGTCGACCTGGGCCCGCACCTGGGCCCGGTCGAGCAGCCGGACGTCGAGCCCGTGAGCGGCCGCTTCGGCGTGGTACCTGGTCAGGCTCGGTAGCTGCCAGCCGGCGGTCGCCACGTTGAGCTCGCCGGTGCGCGCGAAGTCGCAGTCGATGTGATGGCGACGTACGGTCGCCTCGATCTCGTCCAGGTTGGTCCGCCCCAGGCGCTCCAGCGTGTCGATCTCGTCGGGGAACCGCCGCAGCCCGTTGTCGAACCCGTGGGTGAGGCTGGCCGAGCAGAAGCCGCCGTTGCGCCCGGACGCCGCCCAGCCGGCCGTGCCGGCCTCCACGACCACCACGTCACGACCGGGGTCGCGCTCCTTGGCGAGCAGCGCCGTCCACAGTCCGCTGTAGCCGGCGCCGATCACGGCCAGGTCCGTGTTCTCCAGGCCGTCCAGCGGGTCCGCCGGTGGCGGCGCACCCGGTTGGCCGAGCCAGTACGGCCGCGGGAAGGCGTCGGCGAGAGCCTTCACGGTCAGCCGCGCCGGTGCGACCGTGTCCGCGTGCTGGACACCACGGCGAGGAGCACGCCGGCCAGGAAGATGAGCGTCCCCATGACGTTCACCTGCGGCGGGAGGCCGACCCGGGTGGCGCCCCAGATCCACAGCGGGAACGTCGTGGTGGTGCCCGCGGTGAAGTTGGTGACCACGAAGTCGTCGATCGACAGGGCGAACGCCAGCAGCATGCCGGAGAACACGGCCGGGAGGATGATCGGGAAGGTGATCCGCCAGAACGTCGTCCACGGGTCGGCGCCCAGGTCGGCGGCGGCCTCCTCGATGGACCGGTCCAGGGTCAGCACCCGCGCGCGCACCACGGCGGCTACGAACGAGATCGAGAACATGATGTGCGCGATCGCGATCGTCACGGCGCCCAGCCCCACGCCGAGCGACACGAACAGCGTGAGCAGTGAGGCGCCCATCACCAGCTCCGGCGAGGACATGGTCGCGAACATGACCAGGTTGACCGTGCCCGAGCCGCGGAACCGGTACCGGCCCAGCGCGTACCCGATGCCGGTGCCGAGCGCCCCGGCCACCACCATGGTCACCAGCGCCACCACCAGCGAGATGACCAGCGCCTTGGTCAGCTCGTCGAGGTCGAAGACGCGGCCGTACCACTTGAGCGTGAAGCCCTCCCAGGACTGGTTGTACCGGCCCTTCGTGTCGTTGAACCCGAACGCGATCATGATCACGATGGGCAGGAGCAGCCACGCGATGACCACCCACGTGTACGCGTGCAGGATGCCGCCGCCACGGAGCCCGGCCCGGCGCGGCGCGATCGCCTCCGGCGGGGTGGCTGCGGCGGTCTGCTCGATGGTCTGGGTCACCGGGTCGCTACCTTCATGACGTCCTCGGTGCCCAGCGCCCGCGCATAGGCGAAGACACCGATCAACAGCACCGCCATGAGCGTGAACGACAGTGCCGAGGCCGTCGGATAGTCGGAGTTCACCAGGTACTGCGCCTGGATGACCTGCCCGATCATCGTGGTCGAGGAGCTACCCAGGACGGCGGAGTTGACGTAGTCCGAGCTGGCCGGCACGAACGTCATCAACACGCCGGCGAACACCCCCGGCAGGGCCAGCGGAAAGATCACCTTGCGGAAGGCGGTGGCGGGATCGGCGTACAGATCCCGGGCGGCTTCGACGACCCGGGGGTCGATGCGTTCCAGCGCCACGTACACCGGCAGCACCATGAACGGCAGGAAGTTGTACACCAGGCCGGCGACCACCGCGAACGATGTGCCGAGGATGTGGAATGCCGGCGGTAACAGGCCGGCGTGCTTCAACGTCCCCAGCACGAATCCGTCGTCGGTGAGGATCTGGCGCCACGAGATGGTGCGCAGCACGAACGACACGAAGAACGGCAGCAGGAGCAGGAACAGGTAGGTCGCCTTGCGCCGGCCGCCGTAGAAGGCGATCCAGTACGCGATCGGGAACGAGATGACGATCAACACGATCGTCGCGATCGCGCCGTACCACAGGGACCGCATGAGTTGCGTCCGGTAGTCGACGATCGCGTCCACGTAGGTCTGCCAGTGGCCGGTGAAGACGTACCCCGAGACGATGTCGCCCTGCTGCAACGACAGCGACAGCATCGTGGCCATCGGGACCGCGAAGAAGAGCAGCAGCCAGAGCCCGCCCGGCAGGATGAGCAGGTACGGAGCCAGCTTGCGGCGCACGACGTCAGCCCAGCACGATCGGTTCGAAGACCTTCTGGTACGCCTGCTGCTCGGCCACGGTGGCGAAGTCGCGGTAGTAGTGCAACTTTGCGTAGTCGGCGTCGGCGGGGAAGACCAGGGGGCTCTTGGCGACCGCCTCGAACGTCGCCTTGTCGTCGCCGGACGCCTTGGCCGCGTCCTGCCGGATCTGCTCCTGCGCGGCCGGGACCGGGGACACGTAGTTGATGTACTCGGTGAGCGACGCCTGGATCGGAACCTGGTAGAAGAAGTCGATCAGCTTGATCGCGTCCACCGGGTTCGTGGCGGTGATC
>JBKOWB010000005.1:0-5988 GCA_046724195.1 Actinomycetota bacterium | reverse complement strand
CAAGATGCCGCCCGTGACCCCCGCACTGGAACCACTCCGCAGGATCGCGGCGTACGCCGTGGCGACCGACCCCGACGGTCGCGTTCTCCTCGTCCGGGCCTCGTCCCGCTCCGGCACCCCCGGAGTGTGGTCGTTGCCCGGAGGCGCCGTCGATCACGGCGAAGACCCCAACCACACCGTCGTCCGCGAGACCGCCGCGGAGACCGGCCTCTCCGTCGCCGTCACCGGGCTGCGCGACGTCCTGGCCGACATGCGGTCGATGCCGCACCGTGGCGTGACCATCCACACCGACCGGCTCATCTATGCGGTGTCCATCCGCGGCGGCAACCTGGTCGACCGGGTCGGCCGGCCCACCGACCTGGCCCGTTGGCACACGCTCGAGCAGGCCGAGCGGCTCCGGCTGCGCCCGTTCACGGCCGCGGCGCTGGGCTTGCCCGCGGCCTCGGCCGACCTACGTCCGGAAGAGGCACCGGACTTTCCCTCCTTCTACGCGTACCCGGGCCCGGACGGGCTGCATCGGGCGCAGCGTTTCGCCGCATATGCGATCGCCACCGACCCGGCCGACCGTCTGCTGCTGACCCGCATCGCTCCGGGATATCCCGGCGCCGGCCGATGGCATCTGCCCGGCGGCGGCACCGACTACGGCGAGCAACCCGGCGCGGCCCTGATCCGCGAGCTGGCCGAGGAGACCGGTCAGGTCGGCCGGTTGATCGCCCTGCTCGGCGTGGCGAGCCACCGCGACGCGGCGTCGCTCGGCCCGGAGGGCTATCCGATCGACTGGCACGGCGTGCGCGCCTTCTATCGGGTGGCAGTCGACGCGCCGACCGAGGTGGCCGTCAAGGATGTCGGCGGCTCGACGTCGGAGGCGCGCTGGGTCGCTGTCCAGAGGGTCGCCCAGATCCCCACGGACCAGGTCACCGAGGTGACTGCCGAGGCGTTGCGGGCGGCGAGGTTAACGTAGGTCGGATGAAGATCCGACGGGTCGGGGCGTACGGACTGTTCCGCGATGGACAGGGACGCGTGCTGCTCGCGCGCAACTCCGACGCATCCGAGTTCCCTGGCCTCTGGGGATTGCCCGGAGGCGGCGTCGAGCAGGGCGAACATCCCGACGACGCGGTCGTGCGCGAGTTCCGGGAGGAGACCGGCTTCGAGGTACGGGTGGCCGGGCTCCGGCTCGTGACGTCCGACGTGGCTCGCCTGCCGAGCTCTGGCGACCTGGAGCACACCGACCGGATCATCTACGACGTCGTGCCGTACGGCGGCAAGCTGCGGAACGAGGTCGAGGGCACGACCGACCTGGTCGACTGGGCCGGACCGGCCGACCTCGAGTCCTGGCCGCTGATGCCGTTCACGGCGCGGGTCCTCGGCGTCGACGGGCCCGCGCCGGATCCGCCGGCCGCCGAACCGGATGCCTCGCCGTCTCGCCCGACCAGCGTGCAGCGCTTCGGCGCGTACGCGGTCGCCACCGATCCGGACGGGCGGATCCTGCTCACCCGGATCGCGCCGGGCTATCCCGGTGCCGGACGGTGGCACTTACCCGGCGGCGGCACCGACCACGGAGAGACGCCCGAGGAGGCGCTCGCCCGCGAGCTGGTTGAGGAGACGTCCCAACGCGGCCGGGTGGCCGGGCTGCTGGAGATCTCGCACCGGCACGACCCCGCCGCCCTCGGGCCCGAGGGGACGCCGATCGACTGGCATGTGGTCCGCGTCTTGTTCCGGGTCGAGATCGACAACCCGACCGAGCCGGTGGTGACCGAGGAGGCGGGCGGCTCAACGGCGGCGGCGGGGTGGTTCGAGCTGGCGCAAGCTGGGCGGCTTCCGCTCACCGAGGTGGCCCGCGGCGCGGTGCGGCGGCTGGCCGCGGAATCGGGCGCATCGGCGATCGATGGTGCAGGCCGGCGGTAGACTTCGGCTGGGGAGAGCCTGAAAGGGTCATCCCGTCCGCCCGGAGGATGAACGGGGCACGGGCCGTGGTCGCGCATGACGTTCATGGAACGCTCGCCAGCGACCGCATTGCTGTGCAATGGTGTAACCCGCCAAATGCCACCCAAGAGGTAGCGTAACCGTTCAGTGCAGACGGGACTGGCAGCACCCGCCGCAGGTCAGCAGCGGGCAGACGATCCCAAGATGGAGGAGCACGTGCCGAGAACCCCTTGGCGCCGGCGTCGTACGACGGATAGTCCCCGTCCCGCCGGGCGTCGTTGGGCAGGCCGGCTGCGTCGCGGCGGAACCCTCGCCCGGCAAGCCCTGTTGGTGCGGGTGGGACGCCGTTCCGGGGATGCCGGGCGCGCGGCCACCGCGACGCGGGCCGAGGTGATCTATACCGGCTCCGATGTCGTTCCCTCCGCGCCGACCGGCGGCCACACTGTGGTCGCAGCCTCCGCCGGCGCGCACATGGCCTCCGCCGCTCCGGCCGTCGAGCCGGCCCGCGCCGCTCTCCCGCTGCTTCCTGGCGAGCACACCCTGGCGCGCCGGATGGGTTTCGCGCTGGTGAACGCGTGCACGCTGGCCAGCCTCGGCCTCGGCCTGCTGGCCATCTTCCTCGCCATGCACGGCGACGTCCGCCTGGCGGCCGCCTGCCTGGTGGCCTGCGTCGCGTTCGACGGCCTGGACGGCTCGCTGGCCCGCAAGCTGGGCGTCGCGAGCCCGTTCGGCGCGCAGATGGACTCGCTGGCCGACATGTGCTCGTTCGGCCTCGCCGCGCCGGTCGTCGTGTACGCCTCGCTGGCCCACTCAGTGCCGACCGCTGCTGCGGCGGTTGCCTGCATGCTCGTGGCCGGCTGTGCGGCGATCCGCCTGGCCCGGTTCAATGTGTCGCCCACGAACGGGACGTTCTTCTCTGGCGTGCCGACCACGATGGCCGCAGCGGTGCTGGCGCTGACCGTCCTCATCGACTTGCCGCTGCCCGGCGTCGTGGTCTTGGGCGGCGTCGCAATGCTGGCGTTCGCGATGGTCTCCAGCTTCCCGTACGCGAAGTTGGCCCGGATCGTGAAATTGCCGCCGTGGGTGTGGCTCATGCCGATCGTCGGCGCGCTGGTCGACCCGCGCCTGACCTTCGTCGCCGCCGTGGTGGCCTACCTGGCCAGCGGCCCGGTCCTCTGGCTACGAACCAGGCGGGTCTAGCCAGCCCGAGCGGCTCCGTCCCGCCCCGCGCCGGGCGGGAGAGCCGGGCGGGCTGCTTGGGGTAACCCGCATCCCTGCGGGGCCACCCGGTCCAGCGCTATGGCGGCTCGGTCCCCCACCACGGTCCGCGACCGCAACAGGCAGGCGTCTTGACTACACGGAAGACTAGTGGCGCTGGGCACCACCGAATCTTCCACCTAAGGCGGCGAGGTCGGTCGGGCGGTGACGGTGGGTGAAGGCGGTCGCCCTCCCCTGCCCGTTGGTGGCTGTCTGCCCACGGGCCGTGCGCGATCTCGCCGGTCAGCTCTGCCAGCGGGCGATAACCGAGGCCCCGCCGATGACCTTGTCGCCGACCGCGACCGTGGCCTCGGCCTTGTCGGCCGGCAGGTAGACGTCCGTGCGGGAGCCGAAGCGGATCAAGCCCAGCCGTTCCCCGCGCGCCACCAGCGCTCCCACCGGCGCCCGCTGCACGATCCGGCGGGCGATCAGGCCGGTCCGCTGCGCCACCACGACCCGGCCGTGGTCGGTGTCCAGCACCGTGTACGCCGCCACGTTGTGCTCGGCGGCGGCCGTCATCGCGTTGGCGTAGCCGCCGTCGACCACGAAGTAGTCGGCTACACGGCCGGCGACGGGGACCCGGTTGACGTGCACGTCCAGCACCGACAGGAACACCGCGATGCGCAGGAACTCGCCCTCGCCGAAGCGCTCGTCGACCACCCGCTCGACGGAAAGCACGCGCCCGTCGCTGGCCGCCACGATCGCGTTCGGGTCGGTGGGCACATCCCGCTCCGGATCGCGGAAGAACGCCGCCACCGGCCCCGCGGCCAGCGCCGGGATCAGCCACAGCTTGGACTTCGGGCGAGATGCCCGGGCGAGTACGGCCAGGCCGAGGGCGATGCCGGCGGCGGCGATCCCGTCCGCGTCGATGTGCATGGTGCGGGTGATCGGCACGCTCGACGGCCGGTACGCCTGGGCCAGCGTCGCCGCCACCGCCGGGTCGGCCGGGGTGAAGCGGAGCTTGTGGATCCGTACCGGTGGCTGGTTGCGGGCCACCAGGTCGGAACCCACGCCGAAGAGCGCACTCTGCCGGAACAGCTCGGCGGCGGCGCCGCCCGTGCGGCCCGGCACGGCCGGCGTCGCGACGGAGACGACGGCGCCGTCCCTCAGATACTTGCTCAACCCGTCAAGGAGCGCGCGGATCTCCTCGGCCGTCCCGGTGAGCGGCTCGCCCACGATCACGACGTCGGCCGGGTCGGCCTCGGCGAGGTTGTCCACGATCCGCACGCGGTCGGCGATCCAGCTGCCCAGCCCCGTGATGTGATCGCGCAACAGGTCCGCCGTACTGTGCTCGCCGGCGACCAGGGTGAGCTTGTCCCCGGGCAGCAACGCTTCCACGGCCGCGGCCACCACGGTCGAGGAATGGTCCGCGTGGATCACCAGCGCGGTCGTGGCCGCGTTGTGGCGGGCGAACTCGGCGACCAGGGCGCGCGCGGCGCGAGGCCCGAGGCCGGCCACGGGGGCCGAGGACACGGCGGGAAACGGCGTCATGACGGTACGGGCTCCTCGCGCAGACGATAGGACCACCGATGAGCATATGGCGCCGCCCGCAGGTGACACTCGACGGTGTGACCTGCGGGCGGCGTACCCCCGATGATCAGTCGCGGCGCGGCTGATCCACTTCCGTAGCCGGGTGCTCCCGGCTGAACCGTTGCGCCGGATCGTCGAGCAGTTCACGGACGATGTCGGCGTGCATCTCCGGCGGCAGGTCGCCGGGCGTCTCCACCACTGCCTCGGCTGCGACCGGGGCCGGTACCTCGTTGCGGCGCCCGCTGCGGATGGCGCCCATCAGGCCGATCGCGCCGAACAGGATCAGCGCACCCGCGACCAGCCATCCCACGGCCGGCAGCCGCACGGTCATCACCTGCGACACCGCCCACCACAGCGCGATCAGCAGGAAGAGCAGGCCGAAGCTGAGCGAGACACCATCCGTACGATGCGGCTTCATCGCGTCACCTCCACGTTGCCCGCGTTCATCTCGATGGCCAGCCGCAGGTTGCCGCCGCCCGCGCCGTCCGCGCCGAGGTCGGTAACCTGCTGCGAGCCGACGTCCTGGCCGTTCCACTCGCGGCCGAATACCTGAGCCCGGCCGTTGTTCACGTCGACCGACGCGGTCGTGTCGACGTTGTCCGGCAGCAGCACCTTGACCTGCCCGACCTTCATCACGATCGTGGTGTCCTGCTGGGCCCTGGTGAAGTCCACCGCGCGCAGATCGAGGGTGGCGCTACCGACCGAGAAGTCGTACCGGTCCGCGACTGCGGCGAGGCTCTGCGGCCGGTAGACGTTGTTGCTCACCTCGCCGCCCCAGCGTTCGGCTCCGGACGACGCGATCAGGCCGAACGTGGCCACCAGCGCGAGGAAGATCAGCCCGCGGGCCCGGCCGAGCCAGGCGCCCACGATGAGGCCGAGCGCGAGCGTGGCCAGCGCCGCCGCGAAGTACGCCGAGACCGACACGCTCGCGCCGGCCGCGTCGATGAGCGCCAGCATGCCCAGCACGAAGAGCAGCGTGAAGAACGTGATCCGGCCGAGCTTCGAGCGCTCGCGCGGCGTCTTCGGCGCCTTCGAGGGCCGCGGCTGCGGCGGACCCGCACCGTACGGGGGCTGGTTGGCTCCCGCCCACGGGCCGTGCGGCGCGAACGGCGGCCGGTAGCCACCGGGCGGCGGCGTGTACCCAGGCGGGGTGTAGCCGGGCGGCTCGTACCCGGGCTGGGTGGGCGGCAGCGGCGCCGTCAGCGGTTCGTCGGTCGGTGCGGTGGCGGTCGCCATGCCGGCCGCAGTCGCGGGGCCGGTCGCGCCGGACGCAGCGGC
>JBKOWB010000352.1:0-5950 GCA_046724195.1 Actinomycetota bacterium | reverse complement strand
GGCCAGCACCGTCAGGGCCGACCACGGATTGCGTCTCACGGTACTTACCTCCGATGCGCGGGGCCGCCCCGTGCGACGTACATGTACACCGTAGATGTACGACGTACATGGGAGTCAAGGGGGAATTGCGCTAGAAGATGTGACGAAGAAGACGCGCTAGGCCGGCTGGATACCGCGGATGCCCTGGACGAGCAAGTCGAGGTTGAGCTCGTAGTACTCGTGGTCGTCGGTGCAGCCGACCAGCGACGGCGCGGCCGCGACAACGTTCGGATAGCGAGCCGGCGACAACGCCTCGAGTGCGGCGCGCTTCTCCCGGAACATCTGCTCGCGCGCCTCGTCCTCCAGCGTGCGACCGGCGCGACCGGGCTGCGACGTCACCATCGTGATGACTGCGCACAGCACAAAGGAGCCGGCCTCGGCCGCCCGCGCGGCCGAGAAGCCGGCCGAACGCAGCAGGCCAAGGGCGCGCTCCGCGAGGGCCAGGCCCGGCTCGGACGTGAGGATGCGCCGGAGAGCAAGCCCGGCCACCGCCGGGTGCGGACGGATCGCTTCCAAGAACGCCGCGAGGATCTCCCGCAACTGGGTGTCCCAGCTCGCGTCGCTCGGCTCCGGCAGCTTCACGGCGGCCACCAACGACTCGGCGACCCCGTCGAGCAGGCTCTCCTTGTCGCTGAAGTGCCAGTACATGGCCATCGGCGTAACGCCTTGCTCCTGCGCCAGGCGGCGGATGGTGACCGCCTCAAGCCCTTCATGATCGGCGAGCGCGATGGCGCAAGCGACGATCACGTCACGGCTGAGCCGCCCGCGCACTGCCTCGTTCCGCTTTGCCATGCACCTACTGTACGACGTACAAGACGGGCGTGGCGGAACGGATCACGCGTTCGACGTGACTCCACCGGGCGTGGCAGCTTGCCGGCCAAGGGGATGCGCCCGCCGCCAGCGTGCGCATCCCCTCGCTTGGCCGGCCGAGCGGCCCAGCACGGGGGAACCGGACCACCCGACCGGGTCTCAGGGCCGCAGTCGCGGCCGTTTGCGGGGCTGCGGCGCGGGCAACCGCTGCGCCCGTACGAGCACTTGGCGCCGGACGCCCTCGTGGCCGGCCGGGTCGATCACGATGCCTTCGACCTCCAGCCACGTGTCCCCCTCGTACGGCACCGGACGGTCCCAACCGACGCGGTCGACCTTGAGCGTGAGCGGCCCGATGCCATAGCAGTAGTCGGCCTCATCGAACTCGTGGACTCGCCATCTCGGGACACTCAGCTGGATCCGTCCACTGCGGATGATCGGGGCCGCGACAGCCCAGATCTTGCGGCCCGGCACCATTCCAGCCCGGCGGCGTCCACAGCGGACACAGTCATGCGCTCTCGTCTCAATCACCCTTCCCGTCGGGCGGCGGTCCGGGGACCACCCCGGGCCTGCTGAGCGCATAACGAACGCCGCCGAACCGGTGGGTCACCGAGCTCGCCCGGGCCGAGGCGGCGTGGACGTCGTCGATAGCAAGGTCGACTCGATAGACCTGCGCGGCATTGCCGCCCCGCTGGGCGTCGTCGGGGTCATTCGGGTCGGGACGCTCGGGACCAATGTTCGGGACCGTCATTCCAGTTACCTCCCGCTTGGAAGCCCCGACTCTTTTGAGCGACCATCTCGTCACTTAAAGATGTCACCGTAAGTGACATTACTCTGAGGGGTACGTGCGTTATCATGCTCACAATCCCGTGAGTACGCAAGGCCGGATGCACGTGCATCTGCAATGCAGACCTCCTGCATGAGGTCAACGGGGATTGAACACCTCCGGTCGATAGCCGATCGGAGAGGAACGTAGGGAGCTTCGAATGAGGCGCATGGTTAACGGCATGCCCGCCGGCCAGTTACAGGGTGTGATCTGGCAGAAAAGCGGCCGCAGCGGTCCGAACGGCAATTGCGTCGAATGCGCTGCGCTGCCCAACGGCAAGGTCGCGATGCGGAACTCTCGGGATCCCGAGGGACCGGCGCTGATCTACACGCCGGATGAAATCGAGGCGTTCATCCTCGGCGTACGAGACGGCGACTTCGACAATCTGCTGAGCTGACCCCGCATCGCCGAGTCGCCCAGCCACTCAGTCGCTGATCCTCGACCCTCAGGCAGGCCTGCCGACCTCGGTCAGCAGCTTCTCGAGGAGCTCGGGTGTGTGATTGGGCGGCTCGGCATCGATGCAGACGCGCTCCATCGCGATCGCGTACACGTCGACGTCCTCGCGCTTGTCGAGGTAGATCGAGCTGGTCAGGTGCTCCACCCAGACCACGTCCGGCAGATCCGGCTCCGGGAAACGCAGGATGGCGAACGATCCGCCCGCGGCGGCATGACCTCCGGACTGGAACGGGATGATCTGCAGCCGCACGTTGGGCAGCTTCGACGCTTCGATGAGGGCCTCGATCTGAGCCTTCATGACGTCCGTACCACCGATGGGGCGGCGCAGCACAGCCTCATCGATGACGGCCCACAGTTGCGGCGGGTCCGACTTGGTGAGCACTTGTTGACGCTGGATGCGCAATGCGACCCGACGGTCGATTTCGTCCGCTTTCTCGCCAACGTGACCGAGCAGCATGATCGCGCGGGCGTACTCCGGTGTCTGCAGTAGACCTGGCACGAACTGGATCTCGTACGTCCGGATCAGCGACGCCGCGGCCTCGAGGCCGAGGAACGACTGGAAGCCCGGCGGCAGGATGTCGCCGAAGTGGTGCCACCAGCCGGGGTTGTTGGCCTGCCGGGCGAGGCTGAGCAGCGCCTCGCGCTCGTTCGGATCTGTGACGCCGTACAGCGTGAGGAGGTCGGAGACGTCGCGTTCCTTGAAGCTGACTCGGCCGAGCTCCATCCGGCTGATCTTCGAACCCGAGGCGCGGATCTCCCAGCCGGCGTCGTCCCGGCTGATGCCCTTGTGCTCGCGCAGTCGCCTGAGCTGAGCGCCGAGCAGAATGCGCAGCACGGTGGGGCCACTGCCCGGCCCGTCCTCCTGCGAACTCGTGCTCACCTGACTCCTCATGCCATCTCGCGAGGGCTGCTCGGTCGCATTCCACCGCATCCTAAACGGGGGATCGCCTGATACGAAACCGATCGAACGTTCCCATCCTGCCGACCCAGACAGCCGACGCACGAGCCGGATGCACGTGCAGACGACCTTGCGGACGCACTTGATGGCGAGCATGATAGCTCAAAGGCACGTACTTATTCGCTGACACAGCGTGCTGAAAAGTTCGGCTTCTCGGTCGATACGGGCAAACCCGACGCCTGAGGCCCGGGATCTTGGAGGCATTCCGATGTCGACTCCGACCATCGCCCCGCCGGACCGAGATCCGGCCGATGTGGCACCGGCGGGCAGCTATCACAAGGCCGACCCTGTCTGGGTTTACCGCAATGGCTGGCGAGCCGGGGTGATCGAGTCGGCCTCGGACCGCGCCGTGACCGTGACCTACCGGCCCGGCAGCCACCGGGGTACCGGCGTCGACACCTTCACGGCCCCCTACGTAACGCCTCGCGAGGACCAAGACCCGGCGCTCGACGGCCACCTGCTTCGTGACCGGTCTGCGGACGACGAGCCGGGCGCATGAGCGGCGCCGTCGCGCTGGCCGTCCTTGTCGGGCTGGCAAGCCTGCTCGCCGGCGTGACCCTGGGGTGGTATCTGCGCCGTAGGAACGACTGGTGCCCGCACTGCGGCGATCAACTCACGTGCGAGGGCTGCGGCCGGCGCGCCGCATGGCCCACTCAACGCGCCACGTCTGTTCGTTGAACTGAGGCGCTCATCGGCGGTGGATCGCCGCGGCGACAATGAAGCGGTCCGGTTGTCGCGTGATCGAGGAGTCGCCAGGTGCCCGCCTACATCGAGTTGCCGATCGACGGCGACGAGACCATCAAGGTCGAGATCAGCAACCAGGGATTGGTACGCGCCGGCGCCGGCGACGTGATCGGCAAGGCGAGCGAGCGGTTGGACCACGCAGTCGATCAGGTCGTGAAGATGGGCCAGGAGGCCGTCAGCAAGGCCCGCAAGGCGGGGCAGCCGCCGAGCGCCCTCGAGGTGGAGCTCGGTCTCAAGCTGACCGCAAAGACGGGCTTCGTGATCGCCGAGTCCACCGGCGAGGCACATTTCAAGGTCACCCTAAAGTGGACACTCGACCAGTGACGATCCGCCGCGCCGAGTGCGACGGCCACCGTTGTGCCCCTACAACCTCCCGCTAGGAAAGCACCGATCGTCCACGTATGGTGGTCTGAGGGTCACGGCAAGCATGCATTCCGTGGGGCTGACAAGGGTGGTTCGGCGCGTCTTGGGAGGCCGACTGATGACTAGCGCTGCCGATCAGCAGACCGGCGGCGAGCCGTATGCCGGTCTGCCCTCCGTTGGCCACTACGAGTTCCGGGCGCTGATCGATTCGCGGGACACCGCGCTAGCCAGGGCGCTGGCGAGATTGGCGCGAGAGACGGATTCCGATGACATCACCGTTGCGGCGTTCGGAAATTTCGCACCCGACGACCCTGACCCCAGGCGCCCCCGGATGGCCGTACGGTCAGCTTGACGTCGACGACCTCCGCGCCCGCGGCTGGCGCCCGACCGCGTTCCGGGAGTTCGTCCTCAAGGTTCACCAGCGCTGCAACCTGGCCTGCGACTACTGCTATGTCTACGAGCTGGCCGACCAGACCTGGCGGGACCGCCCGGCGCTGATGTCGCGGGACACCTGGCTTGCCGCCGCACGACGGATCGCCGAGCATGCGGAACGGCACCGCCTCGCGCGGGTCGGCGTCGTGCTTCACGGCGGCGAACCACTGTTGGCCGGCACCGACCGCCTGGTTCGCCTCGCTGACGAGGTACGGGCGGCGATGCCCACCGGCTGCGAGGTGACCGTCGGGATGCAGACCAACGGCGTCATGCTTGACGAGTCGACCCTCGATCGCCTCGTTCGGGCCGGGATCAGCATCGGCGTGAGTGTCGACGGCGCGGCCGAGAGCCATGATCGGCATCGCCGCTACCGCGACGGCCGTGGCAGCCACGCGGCCGTGGATCGAGCGCTGGCGCTGCTGAGCGAGCCCCGTCATCGGAGCTCGTTCGCCGGTCTGCTGTGTACCGTCGACCCGGACTCCGATCCGGTGGAGTGCTACGAGGCGCTGCTGCGTCACGCGCCGCCGAGCATCGACGTGCTGCTGCCGCATGCGAACTGGGCGAACCCGCCGCGACGACCGCCGGGGCGCGGCTCCACGCCGTACGCCGACTGGCTGATCGCGATGTTCGACCGCTGGTACGGCGCGCCCCGCCAGGAGACCCGCGTCCGGCTCTTCGAGGAGGTCATGCAGCTGCTACTCGGCGGCTCGAGCCGGTCCGAGCAGGTCGGGCTGAGCCCGGTGGCGGTGGCGGTGGTCGAGTCGGACGGTGCCATCGAGCAGGTGGACTCACTGAAGTCCGCGTACTCCGGCGCGTGCGCCACGAGCCTCAACGTCCGATCAGACACGTTCGACGCAGCCCTGGACCATCCTGGTGTCGTCGCGCGGCAGATCGGTACGGCCGCACTCTGCGACGACTGCCTGGCGTGTCCCATCCATCAGGTCTGCGGCGGGGGCCACTACGCGCACCGCTACCAGCCCGGTACGGGCTTCCGCAGTCCGTCCGTCTACTGCGCGGACCTGCAGAAGCTCATCGGGCATGTGCGCCGGCGGATGGCCGACGACCTCTCCCGACTTGAAGCCGGGAGCGGCCGATGATCGCCGTGCACACGGTCGCCGACCATGACCTGATGGCGCTGGCCCGGGGGCTGGGCGGAGCGAAAGCGGTTCGGACGCTCTGGAGCGGGCAGCACAGCAAGCGACTTCTCCTACTCAGGCTCCTGATCGACAACTGGCCACCGGATACGGCGGGCCGCGACGAGGCGGTGGCGGCGATCGCCGAAGCGGAAGGTCGAGAGCCGTACGGCGCCCGGAAGATCCTCGTCG
>JBKOWB010000013.1:0-2380 GCA_046724195.1 Actinomycetota bacterium | reverse complement strand
GTCCCTGGCCTTCTCGCGGCGGACCATGTCGGCCAGCACGCTGCGGTCGTACTTCGACTCGGCGGACTCGTGCTTTGCCTGCGCCCGGCCGGCCTTCGCGACGGCTCTCTTGCGGGCCTTCGTCAGCCGATCGCGTTCCTTGCTGCCCGCCTTGACGGCGCGCTTGAGCCGGTTGACCTCGGCGACGGCGTTGCGCAGGGCCTGCGTCTGCTGCTTCGCGATGCTGGCGTTCGCCTTCAGCCGGTTGTCCAGCTCAGTGACGCCCCCCTGCGCCTGCTCGGCTGCGGTCGCGGCGGCCGCCGCCCGTTCGCGGCGGCGCTCCAGCTGCGCCGACTGCCGGTCGGTTGTCGTTCGGGCCGGTGCGGTCACGGTTGTCACTCCTCTCGTCTCTCGAAAGCCGTACCCGGTACCGGGACAGGCATATCCTCTTCGGTGGCGCGACTCAAGTCCGAGCGGGCGCGGCGCCGCCGGATGTGCCGGACGTGCACCGTGACATAGGTGGCGACGGCGACCGCGATGACCGCGATCGCCAACCATTTGTACCGGTCCGTGTGCTCGACGATCTCGACGATATGTGTGCCGAGCAGGTACGAGATCGTCGTCCACCAGCCGACCCAGAGCGCGGCGCCGATCGCGTTGTAGATGAGGAAGGTCCGCCACGGCATCGCGGTAATGCCCGCGATCACGCCGTTGAGCTGGCGCAGCCCGTCGATGAACCGGGCGACGACCACGATGCGGTTGCCCCGGCGGGCGAAGAACTTCTCCGCGCGTTCGAGCCGCTCCGGCGTGATGAAGATGTACTTGCCGAAGCGGTGTACGACGCTCCGGCCGCCGCGGACGCCGATCCAGTAGCCCACGTTGTCGCCGAGTACGGCCACGATGAACGCGATCGCGCCGACGGCCACCACGTTGAGCCGGCCCGCGCCCGCGTAGATGGCCGCGGCCACCATGATCGTCTGGCCGGGCGCGGGAACGCCGAAACTTTCCACGCCGATGATGCCCGCGACGGCGAGATAGCCCCAGCGATCAAGGATCGGGGCCACGCCGTGCAGGAAACCTGGCAGATCTGTTGGGGGCGGCATGTCTCCCACAAGGTATCCGGCAGCGCGCCGGCGAAACGGACAGGTCGTCCAAACTTGCGCGGTCAGTTCTGCGGCGGCCCGTCGCCCGGTCCGCTGCCCCAGGTCAGGTTGGGGGTGGTGCCGAGCGTGTAGACGAGATGGGCGCCGGTGCCGATGACGGACGCGGGCAGCCACGCTTTCGTGGTGTTCCGGCCGTTCACGGTGAGCGTCTGGACGTAGGGACCGCCGGAGCCTTCAATGGTCAGCTCTCTGCCGCCGGCCAGGTGCACCACGGCCCGCGGGATGAGTGGGCTGGTCAGAGCCAGCTCGGCGCGTGACGGAACGGTGGGGTAGAGGCCGAGCGCGGAGAAGACATACCAGGCGCTCATCGTGCCGGCGTCGTCGTTGCCCGGGATGCCGCCGGTGCCGTCGCTCCAGAGCGTGTCGAGAATGGCCCGGACGGTCTCCTGCGTCTTGTACGCGGCCCCGAGGTAGTCGTACACGTACGGCGTCTGGATGTCGGGCTCGTTGGTGGCGTCGAACTTCGTAGCCTTCGACGCGCTCAGGTCGAACGTGCCGTCCGGCTTGCGGAAGAACGCGTCGAGCCGCTCGACGGCCACGTCGTTGCCGCCCATCGCCGCGGCCAGGCCGACGACGTCGGAGTAGACCATCCAGGTGTACTGGGCGCTGCTGCCCTCCACGAACCCGGCGCCGGTGGACGGGCTGAAGCCCTCCGCCCAGTGCCCATCGGCGTACCGGTCGCGCATCCAGCCCCGGTACGCCCCGTCCGCCGGGATCGGGGTAGGCACGGCCGGGTCGGCCAGCTCCAGCTCGGCGAGCTGGACGATCGGGGCCCCGCCGTTCCTGGTGACGTTGAGCCGGTAGTACAGGTACGGCTGGGGATCCCGGACGGTCCAGGAGCGGGTCTGCCCGCGGGTCGCGAACGTCTGCCCCGCCTGGGTGTCGACCGCCGTCCAGGTCGTGCCGTCGTTCGAGCCTTGCAGCGTCCAGTCCGCCGGGTCGCGTGCGGGCTCGTCGTTCGCCGAGGTGATCGCGTAGTTGGTCACCGTCTGTGGCTGCTTCAGCTGCGCCTGGATCCAGCCGGTCGTCGCGAAGACCAGCCACTTCGTGCCTTTGTCCCCGTCGAATGCCTGTGCTTTGCCCTCGGCGGGTGCGTTCTCGCCGCTGGCGCTCACCGCGAGAATCTGCTCGCGGATGTTGTGTGCCAGGCCCGGGTCGGCCTCCGCATCCGGGTCGAACACGTTGCGCCAGTTGTGCGACCTTTCCAGGAACCGCTGCTGGTTGGTCTCGTCGCCGAG
>JBKOWB010000121.1:0-7929 GCA_046724195.1 Actinomycetota bacterium | reverse complement strand
GCGCCGGCGCTGGCGGGGCGCGCGGCCGAGGCCGTGCTGGCCGCCGACTCCCCGGCTGGGCACCGGGTCCGGGCCCGGCTGGTCCTCATCGACCTGGCCGGGCAGGCGCTCGCCGACATGGGCGAGTCGTTCGCGGCGGCGCTCATCGAGGCGGGCGACGACCCCGCACTGCTCGCGCCGGTACGGCTACGGCTGACCTGGGCGGCCATGGTCGGCGGCGACGCCGGCACGGCCGCGGCCGAGGCACACCGGACGGTCAGCGCGGCGCGCCAGGCCGGCGACCCGACGACCGAGGCGATGGCGCTCAGCGCGCTGGCTCAGGTGCAGCGGCTGCGCGGGGAGCCACAATGGACGGAGACGCTGCGGGCGGCGCTGGCGCTGCCCGCCGCGCAGGTTCCCGGCTGGCTGCACCTCGGCCCGCGCTATATGGCGGCCCGCTTCGCCATGATGGACGACCGTCTCGACGAAGCCCGCGACGAGCTGCTCAAACTGCTCGCGGTCGCCGAGCAGGACCGTACCGGTGAGGCGCTGGTCGAGGTGTTGCGCAGCCTGTCCGAGGTGGCCACCCGGGCCGCACGCTGCCGTGACGCGCTGCGCTACGCCCACCGAGCCGTCGCGGCCGCCCACCGGGCCGGGCTCAGCCCCGGGCCGACCTGGTACACGGCCGCGGTGGCCGAGCTGGCCGGCGGCAGCGTCGCCGCGGCCGCGGGGTATGCCCGGCGCGGCGTACGCGCGTCCGAACAGGAGGGCGACAGCATCTATCTGCGCCGCAACCTGCACGCCCTGGGCCAGGCCGAGCTGCGCGGCGGCGACACCCGCGCCGGGGTGGCCGCGTTGCGCCGCCTGCGCGATCTCGAGGCCGAGCACGGCGCGACCGATCCGATGATCGTCCGCTGGCATGGCGACCTGGCGGGCGGGCTGGCCGCGCTGGGCGAGCACGAGGAGGCCGCGGCCACGCTCGCCCAGGCCCGGGCGGCCGCGCACCGGCTCGGTACTACGCCCGGCGTGATCGGCTACCTCGACCGGGCCGCCGCCGTGGTGCTGTCCGAGAGCGGGCACGCCGACTCCGCCGTCGTGCTCTCCGCCGCCGCGGCGCAGCACTTCGAGCGGCTGAGGCAGCCGATCGAGCAGGCGCACGCACTGCTCGTGCAGGGCGGCGCCGAACGTCGCCGCCGCCGGTACGCGGCTGCCCGGATGGCGATCGGCGCGGCCCTGACGATCTTCCTACAAGCCGACGCGAAGCCGTGGACCGAACAGACTGAGCGAGCCCTCGCCCGCACCGAGGGGACCTCCGTGGTGGGACCGGTGCCCGACCTCGGCCTGACCGCGATGGAGGCGCGCATCGCCGGGCTGGTCCGCGACGGCGCGAGCAACCGCGAGATCGCCACCCAGCTGTACCTCAGCGTCAAGACCGTCGAGGCCACCCTGACCCGGGTCTACCGCAAGCTCGGCGTCCGCTCCCGCACCCAGCTCTCCTCGCGCCTCGTCGGGCTCGATCCCGCCAGCGGAGCATCGACAAGGGTTTTCCCTGATTCTATGACCGCCATCGATGCATAGCGTCACACCTCAAGTCAGCCTGGCGCCCCCCTACTCGGGAGACGCCGCGCCCCGGCCTCGCCCAAACCCGGGTCGAGCAAAGGAGTACGAGCGTGCGACGAACCAACCTCATCAGAGCCTCAGTGGCTTTGGCCGCGGGCGCGGCGCTCACGCTGGCGGCGTCGCCGGCGTCCGCCAGGCCCGCAGAGGCGCCAAGCCCAGCCCCCGCCCCAGCCGCCCTGGCCGCCACGTCGGCGGACCGCCTGATCGACAGTGCCGCCTCGGCGCGGGTCCTGCGCAGGGGCGCGGGGGACGCCCTGCACCGGACCGGCGTCATCGCCGGCACCCACGGCTTGCAGTACGTTACCTACGCCCGCACCTACAAGGGCCTGTCCGTGGTGGGCGGCGACGTGGTGGTCAGCACCGACGCGGCCGGCACCGTCAATGGCACCGCGGTCGCCCAGTCCGCCGCGATCAGCGTCGGCACGACCGCCTCGGTCAGCGCGGCCGCCGCCGCGAGGACCGCCAAGGCGCAACTGGCCAAGGTGGACAGCGCCTCCGCCGCCACTTTGAAGGTGCTCGCCTGGGGCTCTCCGACGCTGGCGTACGAGTCGGTCGTCGAGGGCACCGACGGCAGCGGCAAGCCCAGCGTGCTGCACGTGTTCGTGGATGCGAACACCGGCAAGGTCATCGACTCGGTCGACTACGTGCACGAGGGCACCGGCACCGGCTACTACTACGGCAACGTCTCCATCGACACGTCCGGGTCCGGCTCCTCCTACTCCATGACGGACAGCACCCGGCCCGGCATCCGGTGCGGCAACCAGAGCGGCACGACCTACACCGGGAACGACGACGTGTGGGGCAACGGCAGCGGCACCAACCTGGAGACCGCCTGCGTCGACGCCATGTACGTCGAGCAGCAGGAGTTCGACATGCTGTCGGCGTGGTTCGGCCGCAACGGCGTGAACGGCTCAGGCAGCGGCGTGCCGATCCGGGTGGGTCTCGCGCAGGTGAACGCCTACTGGAACGGCTCGTACGTCAACTTCGGCCACTCGCAGGACAACGCGCGGCAGGCCACCTCGATCGACGTCGCGGGCCACGAGGTCGGTCACGCGATCTTCCAGTACACCCCGGGCGGCGCCGGCAGCGGCAACGAGAACGGCGGCCTCAACGAGGGCGCCAGCGACATCTGGGGCGCGCTGACCGAGGCGTACATCAACAGCCCGCTCGACCCGCCGGACTACACGGTCGGCGAGGAGGTCAACCTGGTCGGCGACGGCCCGATCCGGTACATGTACAAGCCCTCTCTCGCCGGCGACCCGGACTGCTACTCGAGCTCGATCCCGTCCACCGAGGTACACGCCGCGGCCGGGCCGCTGAACCACTGGTTCTACCTGACCGCGGAAGGCTCGGCGCCGGCCGGCAAGCCGGCCAGCCCGACCTGCAACTCGTCCTCGGTGACCGGCATCGGCATCCGCAAGGCCGGCGAGATCTTCTACAACGCCGAGCTGCTGAAGACGTCGACCTGGCGGTACGCCAGCGTCCGGACCGCCACGCTGACCGCCGCGAAGAACCTCTACCCGGGCAGCTGCACCGAGTTCAACGCGGTCAAGGCGGCGTGGAACGCGGTCAGCGTCGCCGCGCAGTCCGGCGAGCCCACCTGCACCGGCGGCGGCACGAACGACTTCTCGATCTCGGTCTCGCCGTCGTCGGGCAGCGTCGCGGCCGGCTCCGCCGCCACCACCACCGTGTCCACGGCTACTACGGCCGGTTCGGCGCAGACCGTCGCGCTGACCGCGTCCGGCCTGCCGAGCGGGGCGACCGCCACGTTCACGCCGGCCTCGGTGACGTCGGGCTCGTCGTCGACGCTGCAGATCGCCACGACCGCGTCGACGCCGTCCGGCACGTACCCGATCACCATCACCGGTACGGGCGCGGCCACCCACACCGCCGCGTATTCGCTGACCGTGACCGGCGGCACCGGCGGCAGCTGCACCGGGACCAACGGCACCGACGTCAGCATTCCGGACGCCGGTGCGGCGGTGACCAGCACGATCACCATCAGCGGCTGCGGCCGCGCCCCGTCGACCAGCTCGACGATCGCGGTGAACATCGTGCACACCTACCGCGGTGACCTGGTCATCGACCTGATCGCCCCGGACGGCAGCTCGTACCGCCTGAAGAACAGCAGTGGCATCGACAGCGCCGACAACGTGAACACGACGTACACGGCCAACCTGTCCGGCGAAGCGGCGGACGGCGCCTGGAAGCTTCAGGTGCGCGACGTCTACCGGGTGGACACCGGCTACATCAACACTTGGACGCTGACGCTCTAGTCGCGGTTGGATGTGAGGGGGACCCACGCCCGTGGGTCCCCCTCTTCGTGTCGGACCTCACTGGCCGACCCTGACCAGCACCTTGGCCACTGAGAGTGACGTACGCTACAAGATTCTCGTGGTGCGGATCACTCCGGTTACGAGAGTTTTACCTGGTCGATTTGGATTGGAAGCTCTGGCTGAGGATCGTTGTTGAAGGAAGCGACGATGCTTTCCCCATTACAATCCGTAAGGAGATTGTCATGCGATTCTCGACCAGGATCCGCGCCGCCCGCACTGCCCTGGCGAACCGCCACACCGAGCGCATCGCGCACCGGCAGCTGGCCAAGGAGCTCGCGGCGTTCCAGACCCCGTCGGAGCGCGCTGAGCTCGACCAGCTGCTGAGTCGCCACAGCGCTGAGGAGACCCGGGAGATCCGGGAGATCCTCAACCGCCAGGACTACGAGCGACTGCGCAGGTCCACCGTCCTCGGCGGCTTCCGCGCCTGACGGGCCCCGAGATGACCACCGGACGAAGAACCGCCCCGGCCATGCTGCCGGGGCGGTTCTCGGTTATGACCTCTCGGCCGGCCGTTCGTCCCGGGACCGCGCGCGCATGCTGCCAGCGTGGGCCTGGGCCGTCGGATCCCGCCGTACCTTGAGCAGGCTGACCGTCGTGGTCACGCCCAGGACCACCACGATCACGCCGAGGGAGACCGGGGTGCCGATCTCCGGCACCGAGGTGCTGATGGTCCCGTGTGCCCAGTGCAGCACCAGCTTCACCCCAATGAACGCCAGGATGATCGCCAAACCGGTGGACAGGTAGACCAGCCGGTCCAGCAGGCCCTTCACCAGGAAGAACAGGGCTCGCAGGCCGAGCAGCGCGAACGCGTTCGCGACGAAGACGATGTACGCCTCCTCCGTCACGCCGAACACCGCCGGGATGGAGTCGAGCGCGAACAGCAGGTCCGAGCTCCCGATCGCGATCAGCACGATGAACAGCGGCGTGACCATCCGCCGACCGTCGACGCGGGCGATCATCTTGCCGTCGACATACTCGCCGGCTACCGGCAGCACCCGCCGGCTCGCCTTGACCAGCACGTTCTCCTCGACGTTCGGGTCCTCGTCGCGGTGCCGGTACAGCTGCACCGCGGTCCCGATCAGCAGGAGCCCGAAGATCAGGAACATGAACGAGAACAGCGACAGCAGCGTCGCGCCGAGCGCGATGAATACGACCCGCAGCGCCAGCGCGATGATGATGCCGAACGTCAGCACCTCCTGCTGGTACTTCTCCGGCACCGCGAACGTGCTCATGATGATCACGAAGACGAAGAGGTTGTCGACCGACAGGCTCTTCTCGACGATGTAGCCGGCGAAGTACTGCGTGCCGAACTCCCAGCCGGCGATGCTCCCGAACACGACGCCGAACGCGACCGCGACCGCGATGTAGAAGATCGACCAGGCCGCGGCCTCGCGGAAGCCGACCGCGTGCGGCCGGAACACTCCGAACAAAAGATCGACGGCGAGCAGGGCCACGATGACCGCGACGGTCAGCGTCCAGCCGAGCGCGGTGACTTCCAGCATGAGCGGCAACCTCCGGGCACGCGAAGCGGGGCGGTGCCCGTCAAGAGTCCCCGTTTACGCTGGGAGGTAACTGAAAGCGGCCGGTCCGGTCAGCCGATCTGGAACGACCGCTTGGCCAGACCCATCCAGAAGCCGTCGATCGGCTGGTCCGGGGACTGTTCCGGGTCGCCGGACGCGCCCAGGGTCACGAATACGGGCGCGAAGTGCTCGATCGTGGGATGCGCGTACGGCATGCCGGGCGCGCGGTGGCGGAAGTCGGCGAGCTCGTCGACAGCGCCGCGCCGGAGCGTCTCGGCGGTCCAGGCGTCGAACTCCCTGGACCAGCCCGGTGCCGGCGCGTCGACCCGGAAGTCGCGCAGGAACGGCAGCCCGTGAGTGGTGAAGCCGGAGCCAACGATGAGGACGCCCTCGTCGCGAAGCGGCGCGAGCCGGCGGCCGACTTCCAGCAGCCTGGCCGGCTCGAGGGTGGGCAGCGACATCTGCAGGACCGGGATGTCGGCGTCCGGGTACATGACCGTCAGCGGCACGTACGCGCCGTGGTCGAGGCCGCGGCTGGTCCGGGCGACCCGTTCGGTGTCGGGCATCAGCTTCTCGACGCGATCGGCGAGCTCGGGTGCGCCTGGCGCGGGGTACCGCACCTCGTAGAAGCGGCGCTCGAAGCCGCCGAAGTCGTAGACCAGCGGGACCGTCTCGGTGGCGCCCAACATCAACGGCGCGGACTCCCAGTGCGCCGACGCCATCAGGATCGCCTTCGGTTTGGGCATGCCGGCCGCCAGATCCCTGAGCTGAGCGACCCACGTCGCGTCGTCGACGAGGGGCGGCGCGCCGTGGCTGATGAAGAGGGCGGGCATGGGGCTCATGGCGGGACTCCGGTTGATGCTTCAACTATTGGACTCCACCCTACGCCGATTTATTTGAGTCGGCAACTAAATCAGGACGCCGTCGAAACGACCTTTCCATCCGTCCAGCAGCGCCCCGGCGTCGCCGTCGATCACGTCGCCGAGCAGCATGGCGTACACGTCGCGGAAGTCGGTCGTGTACTTGAGGTCGCCGTCGTCGAGGTCGGTGAGGCTGGGTGGCTCGCCGTAGAGACCACCCTTGACGCCGTCGCCGAGCACGAACATCGAGGACGCCGTGCCGTGGTCGGTGCCGTCCGACGCGTTGGCGCGGACGCGGCGCCCGAACTCGGAGTAGACCGCGACGATAACGGCCCGCCCGGCCTCTGTCCGCGCCATCCGGTCGGCGAACGCCGCGAGGGGCTTGTCCAGCTTGGCGAGCTGCGACTCCTGGGCGGTCTTCTCGTCGGCGTGCAGGTCGAAGCCGCCCAGCGAGACGGAGTACACCCGGGTCGCCGCGCCCGCTTCGACGCAGCGGGCCACGAGCGCGAGTTGGGCGTCAAGCGCCGGTGCGGCGCCGCCGGTCGCGGTGGCCCTGGGCGCGTCCTCAGGGTCCTGGTCGTCGGTGGCATCCGGGGTGACGTCGTGAATGAGGTCCTGGATCCGGGCCAGGTCCGCGAAGCACGCGGCCGCGCGCGCCTGGGCCGCCGGTTCGCCGGGAGCAGCCGCGCCGAGCGACCGGAGCACGCCGGTGGTGACCATCTTCGGCAGCGCGACCGTACCGCCGGGCACGGTGGCGCCCGCGCTCGTGGCGCCGGCCAGCAGCGGCGGCAGCACCGGTTCGAACGACACCGCCAGGCGCGGGTCTCCACCGGCGGCGTCGAGCCACCGGCCCAGCCAGCCGGTGTTACCGGGGCGGTCCGGCCGACCGGTCTGCCAGATGTCCATCGACCGGAAGTGGCTACGCTCCGGCTTCGGATAGCCGACGCCGCGGATCACCGCCAGCCTCTTCTCGCCGTACAGCCGGTGCAGGCCGGTCATCGCCGGGTTCAGGCCGAACGCACCGTCCAGCGGCAGCACCTTGTCCGCCGGGTACGCGAGCGCCGGGCGGGCGGCGGCGTACCCCGGGTCCGCGTACGGGATGACCGTGTTGAGACCGTCGTTGCCGCCGTACAGCGTCACCAGGACGAGCGTCTTCGTGCCCGGCTCGCGACGGCCCGCCGTGGCGAGAATGTCCCGGATGCCGTACGCGGTGCCGCCCGCGGCGAGTGCGGCGCCGGCGACGACGCCGCTCGCGGTCAGGAACCGGCGGCGGGTGATCGTGTCCATGCCTGATTCTCCTCAGTGGACCGTGTACTCGGGCGTGCCCAGGCCGAGCGCGAGCAGCCGCGCGGGCTCGGTCGCGGCGCCGCTCAGCACCGCCGCGGTGCGGTCGGTCCAGCCGTCGACGACCAGCAGCCGGGCCAGCGCTTCCAGCCGATCGCCCTTCGGCGCCTCGGCCAGCGACTGGACGGCGGCCGGAGCCAGCGCCGTCAGGGCCGCCGCATACCGCAGTCGCGCCTGCGCCGAGGCGGTGGTCAGCCACGCCGCACCGGACGGCCAGCCACCGACGCTGGGCGGCCGGAACGGCACCTGGCCGAGCGCGCGGAGTCCGCC
>JBKOWB010000109.1:0-9564 GCA_046724195.1 Actinomycetota bacterium | reverse complement strand
ATCCGCGACACCAGCGACACCACGATGATCCCGGCG
The DNA here is from genome assembly GCA_046724195.1 of Actinomycetota bacterium. Taxonomy (GTDB): domain Bacteria; phylum Actinomycetota; class Actinomycetes; order Mycobacteriales; family Micromonosporaceae; genus Actinoplanes. The sequence continues at coordinate 9,528 of JBKOWB010000109.1, read as the reverse complement.
ATGAAGATCGCGGAGATCGCGATCCCGTCCGGCTTCTCGATGATGTTGTCGCCCAGCGCGTACAGCAGGATGAGCGTGAGCAGCGCGAACCCGGCGGTGGCGCGCCTCTCCCGGCGGCGCGCCGCGGAGATCGTCACCGCCACCGCGGCGGAGACCATCATGGCCAGGATGCCGGTCGCGTACGCGCCGGCCTGCGCGTTGACGTCGGCGCGGAAGACGATCGTGATGCCGATGCTGATCGCGGTGTAGACGAGCACGACCGGCCGGACGGCCCGGCCCCACTCGGGTGCCATGCCGTAGCCGGGCAGGTAGCGCGGCACGATGTTGATCAGGCCGGCCATCGCGGACGCCCCCGCGAACCACAGGATCAGGATGCTGCTGATGTCGTACGCCGTGCCGAAGACCTCGCCGAGCATCTCGTGCGCCAGGTACGCCAGCGCGCGCCCGTTGGCCGGTCCACCCGGCTGGAACGCGGACGGCGGGATCAGCACTGTGGTGACGAAGCTGGTCGCGATCAGGTAGACACTCATGATCACCGCGGCCGTGGTGAGCAGCTTGCGCGTGTTGCGGATCCGCGACTGCATCCGTTCCTCGGGTGTCTTTCCGTCGGCGGCGATCAACGGCATCATGCTCACGCCGGTTTCGAAGCCGGACAGGCCGAGCACCAGCGCCGGGAACGCCAGCACCGCGGGCCCGATGACACCACCGAATCCGCCGCGGCCCGAGGTGAGCGCGTCGATCCATGACGAGAACGCCCCAGGGGTGGTGAAGACCTCGACGATCCCCACGATGGTGACCACCGCGTTGAGGCCGAGGAACGCCACGACCAGCGGGATCGCGACGCCGACCGCCTCGCTGAAGCCCAGCAGGAAGACGAAGCCGAGGATCAGCAGCAGCACGATCGTGATGAGTACGGCGTGCCCGTGCAGAAAGTCCGGCAGGTACGGGTTCTCGGTCATGTGCACGGTGGCGTCCGCCGCGGACAGGGTGATCGTGATGATCCACGAGGTGGCCACGAAGCCGAGCAGCACGAGCACGAACAGTTTCCCGTACCAGAAGGGCAGAAGGTTTTCGAGCATGGCCACCGAGCCCTGTCCGTGCGGGCTCTCCTGCGCCACCCGGCGATACATGGGCAGCATGCCGAGCAACGTCAGCGCGACGATGAGCAGCGTCGCCAGCGGCGACAGCGCGCCGGCCGCGAGCGCCGCGATGGCCGGTAGGTAGGACAGCGTGGAGAAGTAGTCCACGCCGGTCAAGGTCATGACCTTCCACCACGCCTGGGGGCGGTGGCCGCTGCCCTCTTCCGCCTCCGGGCCGACCGGCTGCACCCGATGGGCCAGCAACCACCGCGTCACCCGGCTGCCGGGCCGGTGCGGTCCGACCGGCGTCGGCACGGACGCCGGAACATTGATATCGGTGCTCATCGTCTCTTTCCCGCCGGGCCGACGCCATATCGCCGATCGCCGGTGCCAGGATGCACGATGGGGGCGAAAGGCGCGCCCCGGAGACCAACAAAAGGGGTACGGGATGCCACGCACGATCGTCGTCACGGGTGCCAGTTCCGGCGTCGGACTGGCCGCCGCCGAGCAGTTCGCCGCGCGCGGCGACGAGGTGGTGCTGGTGGGCCGCAACCCGCAGCGGCTCGCCGAAGCCGTGGACCGGGTCCGGGCCGCCGGTGGCGGGCGCGAGCCGGGGCAGTTCCGGGCCGACTTCGAGGTGCTCGACGAGGTCCGGGCGCTGGCGGCGCACCTGTTGGAGTCGTACGGAAAGATCGACGTCCTGGCCAACAACGCCGGCGGCATGGTCGCCGGCTACCGCAGGACGGCAGACGGCTTCGAGGCCACCCTCCAGGGCAACCACCTGGGCCCGTTCCTGCTGACCAACCTGCTGCGCGAGCGGCTGCGCGGCGGCCGGGTCGTCAACACGGCGTCCGACGCGCATCGGCGCAGCAACCTCGACCCCGACGACCTGGTCTCCGCCCCCGACAGGTTCAATTCATGGCGCTCCTACGGCGCCGGCAAGGCCGCGAACATTCTGTTCGCCGCCGAGGCCGCGCGGCGCTGGCCGGACATCTTCTCGGTGTCGTTCCACCCGGGCGTGGTGCGCAGCAACTTCGGCACCGGCGCGCTCACGAGGCTCTTCTACCGGTGGGCGCCGTTCCTGGTCCCGCCGGAGAAGGCCGGCGCGCTGCTGGTGTGGCTGGCCACCGCGCCAGAGGCCGAACTGGTCGATGGCGGCTACTACGTGGGGCACAAGGTGCGGCAGCCGGACGGGGACGCGGCCGACCCGGCGATCGCGAGCCGCCTGTGGGAAGCGAGCGCCAAGGCTGTCGGCTTGTAAGGGGGCAAAGCCAGGCTTGGCCCGCGACGGGGGGAGACCGCGGCTCGGGGCGGATCCGAGGCTGCCGGCCAGGTCACGGAAGCCCAGCTCACGGCATCGAAGTCGGTCGATGATCGTTAGTTAGGCAAACATTAAGGTTCTCGTTCCGCCCTGCCCGAATTCCCCGCGCCTTTGTACGTTGTCCCGTCATGATCTCCACGGACGTCACCGCGCGGCACCGGCGTTTGCCGCGCATGTCCCCACGCAAGAAGCAAGCCGGGATCGCCGCGCTCGCCGCGGCCGTCGCGGTCGGCACGGGGCTGATCGTCGCCTTCCGTTCGTCACCGGCCACCGCCGCCGCGCTCTCCCCGTTCGCCGTGCCGGGCCGGGGAGCGACCGCGCCGTTCGTGGAACAGGAGGCCGAGGACGCCGCGACCGACGGCACGATCCTCGCGCAGGACCGGCGGCATGACACGCTGCCGGCGGAGGCTTCCGCCCGGCGGGCGGTCACGCTGGACAAGGCCGGCAGGTACGTGACGTTCACGCTCACCAAACCGGCCAACGCGATGTCGCTGCGCTACAGCGTCCGCGACGGCGCGGAATGGGACGTGCGGGTCGGCGGCTCGGTGTTGCCGGCGCCGGCCACGGCGCGGTCGGGCCATCGCTATGACGAGGCCCGGATGTTGCTCGACCGGCCGTACCCGGCCGGCACGCAGGTGCGGATCGAGGCGCTGTCGGCCGGTGTCACCATCGACCTGGCCGACTTCGAGCTGGTGGCGGGCCCGGCCGGCAAGCCGGCGGGCGCGCTCGACGTCGTGGCCGACTTCGGCGCGGACCCGAGCGGCAACTCGGACTCCGCCGCGGCGTTCCAGGCCGCCGTGGACGCCGGCAAGGACCGCGATGTACCGGTGTTCGTGCCGGGCGGCACGTTCATGCTCTCCGGTCCGGTCGCCGTCGACCAGGTCACGCTGCGGGGCGCCGGTCCGTGGTACTCGGTGCTCAGCGGCGCCGGCGTCGTCGGGAGGAACGCCACGGACGTCACGATCAAGGACCTCGCGATCATCGGCGGCCCGTTCAGCGCGGTCGGTGGATCGCTGAGCGAGTCGGTGATCGACAACGTCTGGATGCAGGACACCCAAGCCGGCGTGTACGTGGACGGCCCGGCGGACGGCCTCACGGTGCGCAACTGCCGGATCCTCGACCAGACCGGGAACGGGGTGGCGTTCCATCGAGGCGTCAGCGACTCCACCGTCGAGAACACGGTCGTGCGCAACACCGGCGCCGACGGCCTGGCGATGTGGGCGCAGGACCTGCTCAACTCCGGTGACGCGCTGCGGCACAACACGGTGGTCGCGCCGGTCACCGGGAACGCCATCGCGGTGTACGGTGGCCGCGACATCACGGTGAGCGACAACGTCGTCGCCGACACCGTCGCGGATGGCGGCGGGCTGCACGTCGCGAACCGGCTGGCCGGCGTTACCGGCCCGACGGCGGTATCGGGAACGTTCACGCTCGCGCGCAACACGCTGATCCGGGCCGGCAGCGAGGACCGCGGTGCGCTCTGGTTCGACGGGCTCAACCAGCCGGTCTCCGGCGCAGAGCTGAACGTCACGGCGACCGACATCATCGACAGCTCGTACACGGCGATCCAGGTCGTGGAGGGCGCGGTGACCGGGCTCAACCTGGGCGACGTGACGATCGCCGGCGCCGGCACGTACGCGCTGCAACTCCAGGCGCCCGGCGCCGCGACGTTCACCAGCGTCAAGGCGACCGGCGTCGCGCAGCCGACCCCGATCTACCGGTGCCCGACCGTGTCGTTCGTGATCGCGGACGGCGGCGGCAACACCGGGTGGCAGACGGCCAAACCGGCGTGCGGCGGGCGGCCGGCGCCGAAATGGCGGGACGGGTGGACGGCTCCGGCGCGTACCGCCGTCGACTCGGCCGTGGTGACGGCGAGTCCGGATCGCGCCACGGCCCGCGCGTTGAGCCGGCCTTCGGCGCGGAAGGCCACGACGGCCACGACGGTCGCCAAGGCCGCGAAGAAGCCGGCGCCGAGCGTGGACACCACCCACAACCTGGCGCGGGGCCGGCCGGTCACCGAGTCCGGCCACACGGACGTCTACCCCGGTCGCAACGTCACCGACGGCGACGCCTTCTCCTACTGGGAGAGCCCACGCAACGCGTTCCCGGCCGCGGTCACCGTCGACCTGGGCCGGACCGCCACGATCGGTCGCGTCGTGCTCAAGCTGCCGCCCAAGGCCGACTGGAACAGCCGGGTCCAGACGCTGTCCGTCTCCGGCTCATCGAATGGCACGGGCTACGCCGCGCTGGCCGGAAGCGGCAGCCATACCTTCGACGCCCGTACCGGCAACGTGGTCACGCTGCGGTTTCCGGCAGGGGTGGTGCGCTACCTGCGCGTCACGATTACCGCTAACGCCGGCTGGCCCGCGGGCCAGCTGTCCGAGGTCGAGGCGTACGGGGGATGACCGCGGCCCCGGCCAACCGGCGCTCGGCGCCACGCGCAGAATGACGCCATGGAGAATCATGCCAACGTGCAGGCCGTCCGGGACGCGCTCGACGCGGCCGGCGCGCGTACCGCGGACGGCACCGCGCCGCAGGTGATCCTGCTGGACGAGGCCGTGCACACCGCGCCCGCGGCGGCCGCGGCGCTCGGCGTCGAGGTGGGGCAGATCGCCAACTCGCTGATCTTCGACGCGGACGGCGAGCCGCTGCTCGTGCTGACCTCCGGCGCGCACCGCGTCGACACCGCGAAGGTCGCCGCCGGGCTGGGCATCGCGAAGCTCAGGCGTGCCGCCCCCGAATTCGTCCGCGAACACACCGGGCAGGCGATCGGCGGGGTCGCGCCGGTCGGGCACCCGAAACCGGTCCGCACGCTGGTGGACACGGCCCTCGAGCGGTTTCGGGTGATCTGGGCCGCGGGCGGCGTGCCCCGGGCGGTCTTCCCGATCACGTACGCCGAGCTGCTGCGCGTCACGGCCGGCACGCCCACCGACGTGGCCTAGACGGATCATGTTGGTCGCCCTGCACGTGTGGCGGGTGCCGCGCCGGGCGGTCGGCGCGGCATTGCTGCGGATGGCCCGCGACCGGCGCCGGCTGCGCGCGCTGCCCGGGGTGCGGTTCGCCAAGCTGCTGGGCACGGGCAGCGGCGCCACGTTCGCCCCCGGCGATGCGGATCTGACCCGGTACGCGGCAGTGGTGGTGTGGGACGGTTCCGCCGAGCCGGAAGAGGTGGATCGGGGCTGGGCGCGGATCGCGGTACGGAAGGCACGCCTCGATCTGAGCCCGTTGGCCAGCCGCGGCCGCTGGTCCCGGACGGCCCCGTTCGGCGAACCCACCCGCGGCCGGGCCGACGGACCCGTGCTGGCGCTGACCCGGGCCCGGCTGCGGCCGAGCAAGGCGCTGACGTTCTGGCGGGCCGTACCACCGGTCACCCGCGAACTCGCCGGCGCGCCCGGCCTGCTCGCCACGTTCGGCGTCGGCGAGGCACCGATCGGCTGGCAGGGCACGGTCAGCATGTGGCGGAGCACGGCGGACCTGACCGCGTTCGCGTACCGTCAGCCGGAGCACCGCGCGGTGATCGCGCGTACGACGACCGACCGGTGGTATGCAGAGGATCTGTTCGCGAGGTTCGCGGTGCGTGACGTCAGCGGCGACCGGGACGTCCTGGGGTGGTGTGAGGGAGGGTAGACGGACCGATGAGGCCAGACCGATGAGACTGGTGGCGTGGCAGCCGGAGGACCTGCTCCGCCGGCTCGACGACGTGGTGAGTGTGTACGGCGAGGCGATGGGCTACCGCACCGAGCTGCTGCAGACCCGCCGCGGCTACATCGGCGCCCACGTCCGCCGGGCCGGCTTCCGCGCCGTCGCCACGCTGACCACCGAGGGCCGGCTGGCCGGATTCGGGTACGGCTACACCTCCGGCCCCGGGCAGTGGTGGCACGACCAGGTCCGGTCGGGTCTCGACGAGCCGTCCCGCACGACGTGGCTGTCGGACTGCTTCGAGGTCGTGGAGCTGCACGTCCGTCCCGCCGCGCAGGGTCACGGCGTGGGCACCCGGCAGCTGCGCGCGCTGCTCGCGATGGCCGACGGCAAGACCGTACTGCTCTCCACCCCGGAGGCCGACGAGGAGCGGTCCCGGGCCTGGCGGCTGTACCGCCGGTTCGGTTTCATGGACGTCCTGCGCGACTTCGTCTTCCCCGGCGACGAGCGGCCCTTCGCCATCCTGGGTCGGGAGCTGCCGCTGGCCGACCGCCCGGCCGAGGACGCGCCGGGCATCGTCGGCATCTAGTCGCCGGCATGGCGGCCAGGCTGCCATGGGCCCTGCTCGGCGCCCTGGTGCTGGCGCAGATCTGCTATCCGCTGACCGGCGGTGGCGTGCGGGCCGGCCTCACCGTTGTCACGGTGGTCCTCGGCTGCCTGCTCTCGGTCTCGCACGCATTGCAGACCCGCGGCGCGAGAACCGCGGCGGCACTGGTCGCGACCGCCACGGTGGGCGGCTTCGCGGTGGAGGCGGTCGGTGTGGCTACCGGCTTTCCGTTCGGCCGGTACGACTACTCGGGACAGCTAGGGCCGAAGGTGCTCGGAGTACCGTTGATCATCCCGCTCGCGTGGACCTGGATGGCATGGCCGGCGTGGCTGGCGGCGCTGCGCCTCGCCGAGTCCCGGCCGGTCCGGATCGTGCTCGCCGCGGCCGGTCTCGCGGCCTGGGACCTCTTCCTCGACCCGCAGATGGTCGCCGAGGGCTACTGGACCTGGCGGGATCCCGCCCCGGCGCTGCCCGGCGTCCCGGGCGTCCCGATCGGCAACTACCTGGGCTGGCTCGGCTTCGCGGTGCTGCTGATGGTGGCGCTGTCGCTCGCGGCGGGACCGCCCGCACTCACACCCGTTGCACAGGACCGGCCGCTGCTCGCGCTCTGGTTCTGGACGTACGCTTCGTCGGTGCTCGCCCACGCGGTGTTCCTCGGCCTGCCGGCATCGGCGGCATGGGGTGGCGTGATCATGGGTGCCGTGGTGATCCCGCTGGTGGTCAAGCTGAGCCGCGCGTGCTGAGCGGAGCACTGCTGCTCCCGTGGCTGGCGCTGACCGGGCACACGATGGTCAACGCCGCCCTGCTGCGACGGCCGGTACCCGCCACGACGAGCGAACGCATCGCGGTCCTCCTTCCGCTTCGCGACGAGGCCGATCGCGTCACGCCGTGCCTCGAGGCGCTGCTCGGCCAGCGGGGCGCACCGAACCTCGACATCGTGGCCCTCGACGACGGTTCGACCGACGGTACGGCCGCCGTGGTCCGCGCCGTGGCGGGCGACAAGATCCGCCTGCTCGACGGCGCCGAGCCGCCGCCGGGCTGGCTCGGCAAGCCGCACGCCTGCCAGCGGCTCGCCGACGCCGCCCCGGGCGCGGACGTACTGGTCTTCGTGGACGCCGACGTCGTGCTCGCCCCGGACGCGATTGCCGCGGCGGTCGCGTTGCGGCGGGAGATCGGCGTGACCCTGCTGTCGCCGTACCCGAAAATCGTCGGCGCCGGCCGCCTCGTGCAGCCGTTGCTGCAGTGGTCGTGGCTGACGTTCCTGCCGTTGCCCGCGATGGAACGCTGGCCCCGCCCGTCGCTCGCCGCCGCCGGTGGCCAGTGGCTCGTGATCGACCGGGCGGGCTACGACCGCGCGGGCGGGCATGCGGCGGTGCGTGCCGACGTCCTCGAGGACATCGGCCTGGCGCGCGCGGTGAAACGTTCCGGCGGCCGGATCGCGCTCGCCGACGGCTCGCGGCTGGCCACCTGCCGGATGTACGCGTCCTGGCGCGAGCTCACCGATGGGTACACCAAATCGCTGTGGGCCTCGTTCGGCTCGCCGGCCGGTGCGGCCGCCGTCGTGCTGCTGCTCCTCTTCCTGTACGCGGTGCCGCCCGTCGCCGCCGTGGGATTCCTGTCCGGCGGGGCGGTCCCACTTGCGTGGTGGAGCCTCGGTGCGTACCTCCTCGGGGTGTGCGGCCGTGTCGTGTCCGCCCGGGCGACCGGTGGCCGGGCCTGGCCGGACGCCCTGTCCCATCCCATCTCGGTCGTGGTGTTCGCGTGGCTGGTCGTGCGGTCGTTCCGGATGCGGCGGCGCGGCCGCCTGCGCTGGCGCGGGCGGGCAGTGTGAGCGCGAGGAGCGCAGGGAGCGCAGCGAGCAAGCCCCGCAGTCGCGAACAAAGGTCGGCACCGTGAGCGCGAAGAGGTTGGCGCCGTGAGCAGGATCGTGGTGATCGGCGCGGGCGTGGGGGGCCTGGCCGCCGCCGCGCGGCTCGCCGGCGCCGGGCACGAGGTCGTCGTCCACGAACGGTCCCCCGTGGTCGGCGGCAAGCTCGGCGTGTACGACCGTGAGGGCTTCGTCTTCGACACCGGGCCGAGCCTGCTGACGATGCCGCACCTATTCGACGATCTCGCCGTGCACCCGGTGCCGCTGGATCCGGTGGTACGGCACGTGTTTCCGGACCGGACCGTGCTCGACTCGTCATCCTGTCCGGAAGTGTTTCTGGAACGGATCGCCGCGGCCATGGGCGCCGGCGCGGCGGCGGACTGGGCCCGGTTCTGGCGGCGCGCGTCCCGGATCTGGGAAGCGTCGTGGCGGTCGGTGCTGCGGCGGCCGGTCACCCCGACGTCGCTGGCCGCGCTGTCCTGGCGGGTCGGCGACGTGGCCGCGATCGCGCCTTGGCGGTCGCTGCGGGCGCTGGGCCGGCATTACCTGCGGGACGTCCGGCTGCGGATGATGCTGGACCGGTACGCCACGTACGCCGGCGCGGATCCCCGGCGCGCACCGGCCGCGCTGGCCGCGATTCCCTATGCGGAGCTGACCTTCGGAGGCTGGTACCTGCCCGGCGGTCTCGGCACGCTGGCGGCGGCCCTGCTCGCGCGCTGCCGCTCACTGGGCGTGTCCGTTGTGCTCGACTCGCCGGTGAGCGGCATCTGCGTCGACGGCGGCGTGTCCGGCGTCCGCCTCGCCTCCGATCGCTTCGTTCCGGCCGACATCGTGGTGTCCGATGTGGACGCCGTAACCGTCTACCGGGACCTGTTGCCCACCCCGGCGCGGCTGGGCCGGCTGGCCGACCGGAGCCTGGCGGGATTCGTGCTGCTGCTCGGCGTCCGCGGGACGACGCCGGAGCTTGCGCACCACACCGTGTTTTTCCCGTCCTATTACGACGCCGAGTTCGACG
>JBKOWB010000311.1:0-7056 GCA_046724195.1 Actinomycetota bacterium | reverse complement strand
CCGCGGATCGACTCGAACGTCCGCTCGATCAGGTGCTCCCGGCACTGCACCAGGACCTGGATGGTGACGTCGTCCGGGATCATGTCCTGCTCGATGAGCTGGCGGACGAAGTCGAAGTCGGTCTGGCTGGCCGACGGGAAGCCGACCTCGATCTCCTTGTAGCCCATCTGCACCAGCAGGTGGAACATGCGGCGCTTGCGCTCGGGCGACATCGGGTCGATGAGTGCCTGGTTACCGTCGCGCAGGTCGACGGCGCACCATCGGGGGGCGGCCTCGACGACGCGGCTGGGCCAGCGCCGGTCGGGCAGATCGATGGCGAAATTCTTCTGGTACGGCTCGTAGCGCTGGAACGGCATCGAGCTGGGGCGTTGACGGGCAATAGGGTCCGCGGACACGTCGGATGACATGGGCCTATCTCCAGAGGAAAGGAAGAAGACGAGCAGGCGGCGCGCGTCAACTCCGCGACGAGGTGCCGGCCTGGGATGGGGCCTCGTCGCGGCAGCGAAGGAGGAGCGACTGCCACATGTCGTCAATGACCCTACGTGATCAGCTGGGACGCGGGTAACTCTACGCCCGGATCGTGGGAAGCGAAGAGCTAGGCCGAAGGTGCGACGGAGACCACCGGCGGAGGCGGCGGGCTCGCCATGCTCATCGGCGGGCCGCTGCTGACCGGACCGGGCAGGTCGACCTTGGCCAGCGGTGCGACCGGCGTGCTCGCGATCGTGAGCACGCCGAAGCCGACCCTGGCCGCGGTCAGCAGCCCGTTGTCGGTGAAGCAGTAGATGCCGACGTCGACCGGCGGATTGAGCGACGCGGAAATCGAGTCGATCGAGAAGCAGCTGCCTTGTGAGCCGGGAAGCGGACCGGCGGCGGTGACCGACAGCGCCGACTGGCGATCGGTGAAGACGCTCAGCCAGGTCCGGAACAGGCGCTCCACCTCGGGGTCGTAGGGCCCGGGAACGCGCTTGCCCGGGTCGGCCACCCGGACGCAACTCGGGCCGATCGGGTTCGCCACCGACGGCAACGAGCACTGATACACGCCGTCCGCGTTCGAAACGATCGACACGTCGGCGGTACCGCCGAGGGCGCCTCCGGCGATGTCGACCCGCCAGCTGCCGTCGTTCGCCACCGTCGCGACGACGTTGCGCTCCGGGGCGCCCGGCACGCCGAAGTGATAGAGCGCGGCGAACCGGTGGTCCTGCGCGAGTGCGGCGCGGGCGGCGAGCGTGGCCCGGGCGTCGTCGTCGGGATCGGGCGGCGCCGATGGCGTGCCGGGCGCTGACGGCGGCGTCGCCGCGCCACCGCACGCGGCCACGCCGCCGGTCAACAGCAGCGCTGCCAACAGGGACATACCGCGTACGGCGCGAGAGAGACGCACCGAGACATTCTCGCCTCCGTGGGGCGGATCGGTCGCCGCCGACGCCCGAACGGGCCGGCGTGTCGTGGTCTACCGCCGGATTCTGGGATCGCGTGTCGATGGGTGGGACGGCCGCGGCTACGCTGGGCCGGATCGTTCTGACTGTCGAAGGAGTCTTCCCCGGTGGCGCTGGTGGTGCAGAAGTACGGCGGTTCGTCCGTCTCTGATGCCGAGCGAATCAAGCGGGTGGCCGAGCGCATCGTCGACGCCCGCAAGGCCGGCGACGACGTGGTGGTGGTCGTCTCCGCGATGGGTGACACCACTGACGAGCTGATGGACCTGGCCAGCCAGATCAGCCCCCTGCCCCCGGGCCGCGAGCTGGACATGCTGCTCACGGCCGGTGAACGCATCTCGATGGCGCTGCTCGCGATGGCGATCCACAACCTGGGGTACGAAGCCCGCTCGTACACGGGTTCGCAGGCCGGCGTGCTCACCACGTCGGTGCATGGCAAGGCCCGGATCATCGACGTCACGCCCGGCCGGCTCCGCACCGCGCTCGACGAGGGCGCCATCGCCATCGTCGCCGGCTTCCAGGGTGTGTCGCAGGACACCAAGGACATCACTACGCTGGGTCGTGGTGGTTCGGACACCACCGCGGTCGCGCTGGCGGCGGCGCTGCACGCCGATGTCTGCGAGATCTACACCGACGTGGACGGCGTTTTTACCGCCGACCCCCGCATCGTGGCCAATGCTCGGCACATCAAGCTGATCACGTACGAGGAGATGCTGGAGCTTGCCGCGGGCGGTGCGAAGGTGCTGATGTTGCGATGCGTGGAGTACGCGCGCCGGTTCGGGGTGCCAATCCACGTACGCTCGTCGTACTCGAACAGGCCCGGCACCATGGTCACCGGATCGATGGAGGACCCTTCCGTGGAACAAGCGCTCATCACTGGGGTGGCCCATGACCGGAGCGAAGCGAAGATCACCATCGTCGGGGTGCCGGACGAGCCAGGTGCAGCGGGTCGCATCTTCGCCTCGGTGGCCCAGGCCGAGATCAACATCGACATGATCGTGCAGAACGTGTCGACCGAGGGCACCGGGCGTACGGATATCTCGTTCACGCTGCCCAAGGCGGACGGCCCGACCGCGATGGCCGCGCTCAGCAAGATCCAGGACCAGATCAAGTTCAAGAGCCTGCTCTTCGACGATCATGTAGGCAAGGTGTCGCTTGTCGGCGCCGGGATGCGCTCGCACCCGGGCGTGGCGGCGTCGTTCTTCGCCTGCATCGGCGCCGCCGGCGTCAACATCGAGATGATTTCGACGTCGGAGATCCGGGTGTCCGTGGTGTGCCGTGACAGCGACCTCGATACGGCCGTGCGCGCCGTGCACGAACAGTTCGAGCTGGGTGGCTCCGAGCAGGCGGTGGTGTACGCCGGCACCGGACGGTAGCCGCCATGGGTGAGGTGGAATGAGCATGGCTCAACCCACGCTCGCGGTCGTCGGGGCCACCGGGTCCGTCGGCACCGTCATGCGCGAACTGCTCTCGTCGCGGCGCGACGTCTGGGGCGAGATCCGGCTGATCGCGTCGGCGCGGTCGGCCGGGAAGCGATTGTCGTGCCGTGGCCAGGAACTGCCGGTCCAGGTGCTGACGCCGGACGTCTTCGACGGCGTCGACATCGCGATGTTCGACGTGCCTGACGGGGTGTCGCTCGAGTGGGCGCCGGTGGCGGTGTCCCGGGGCGCCACGGTGGTGGACAACTCCCCGGCGTTCCGGATGGAGAAGGACGTCCCGTTGGTCGTCCCCGAGGTCAACAAGGAAGCGCTACGGCAGCGCCCGCGCGGCATCGTGTCGAACGCGAACTGCACCACGATGGCGATGATCATGGCGATCGCGCCGCTGCACCGCGAGTACGGCCTGCGCGAGCTGGTGCTCGCGTCGTACCAGGCGGTGTCCGGAGCCGGGCAGATCGGCGTGGACATCCTGCACGACCAACTCAGCAAGGTGGCTGGCGACCGGATGCTCGGCTCGCGGCCCGGCAACGTCCGGCAGGCGGTCGGCGACGACCTCGGACCGTTCCCGGCGCCGCTGGCGCTGAACGTGGTGCCCTGGTCGGGCTCGCTCGCGGCCGACGGATGGTCGTCGGAAGAGCTCAAGATGCGCAACGAGTCGCGGAAGATTCTCGGGCTACCCGATCTCAAGGTCTCCGCGACATGCGTACGGGTGCCGGTGGTCACCGGCCACTCGATCGCGGTGCATGCCGTCTTCGGCTCGGAACTGGACGCGGATGGCGCCCGCCAGGTACTGCGCAACGCCCCGGGCGTGATCCTGGTCGACGACCCGGCGGCGGGCGAGTTCCCGATGCCGATCGACGCGGTGGGCACCGACCCTTCCTGGGTGGGCCGGATCCGCCGGGCGATGGACGACCCGCGCGCTCTCGACCTCTTCGTCACGGGCGACAACATGCGCAAGGGCGCTGCCCTGAACACGGTCCAGATCGCCGAGTTGCTAGCCGCGGAGCTAACCGCCCCATAGGTTCCCGACCTTATTAATCCCTGAAGTTTCTTTACAGATATTGACTCGCCGGCGGGACATTTGATTGGGTCGATGTCGTCCGGACGGTAGGGCCTTCGCGCCCGGGCCACCGACACTCCCCACGATCACGTGTGCGCATCCCTGGACGCACGAAAGGTGACCATGTCCAAGAAACGTGTCATGGCCGTCGTCGCCACCGTAGGAGTAGCTATCGCGGGTGCCGCGGCAGCGCTGCTCCCGATGACTGCTTCGAACGCCGCCGAGGCTTGCGCCGCGGCGTACAACAACAGCACGGTCTACACCGGTGGCATGAAGGTCTCGTACAACAGCCGCAACTGGACCGCGAAGTGGTGGACGCAGTACGAGGCGCCCAGCACGGGCGGCTCCGGCGTCTGGCAGGACAACGGAAACTGCGGCGGTGGCTCCGGCGGCGGCGGTGGCGGCGGCACGAGCTGCAACTACCCCAACTGGGTAGCCGGCCAGTGGTACGACATCGGCGCGACCGTGCGCTACACGAACGGGCAGTACTACCGGGCCGTGCACGAAAACCCCGGCTACGACCCGGTGATCAGCTACTGGTTCTGGCAGCCGTACTCCTGCTCCGGCGGAGGCGGCGGGACGACCCCGCCCCCCGGCGGCGGTGGCGGTTCGAACGGCTTCGTGGTCAGTGAGGCGCAGTTCAACCAGATGTTCCCGAGCCGGAACGGCTTCTACACCTACGCAGGCCTGACCGACGCCATGAAGAAGTACCCGGCGTTCGCCACCACCGGCAACGACACGGTCAAGAAGCAGGAGGCGGCGGCGTTCCTGGCCAACGTCAACCACGAGACCGGCGGCCTGGTCTACATCGACGAGATCAACCAGGCGAACTGGCCGCACTACTGCGACACGTCCCAGCCGTACGGCTGCCCGGCCGGCCAGTCCGCGTACCACGGGCGCGGCCCGATCCAGCTCAGCTGGAACTTCAACTACAAGGCGGCCGGTGACGCGATCGGCGTCGACCTGCTGCACAACCCGAACCTGGTCGCGACGGACTCGTCGATCTCCTGGCAGACCGGCCTCTGGTACTGGATGACCGGCACCGGCAACGCGGGCACCACGTCGCACAACGCGATGGTCAACGGACAGGGCTTCGGCACCACGATCCGCGCGATCAACAGCATCGAGTGCAACGGCGGCAACCCGGCTCAGGTGCAGAGCCGGATCGACGCCTACAACCGGTTCGCCAGCATTCTGGGCGTGAGCCCGGGCGGGAACCTGAGCTGCTAGATCAATAGCACGAGCGCCAGAGGGTACGGCCGCACGGCCGTACCCTCTGCGTTTCCCCGGCCCCGGCCGGACCTGCCGTCCGGCGGCCTGCCAGGCTAGTGCCTTGTGACTGACTCCGACCTTGCCCGCCAAGTCCGCGACGTGAGCCGTCTGACCGGCGAATTCGTCCTGCGCTCCGGCCGGACCGCGACCGAGTACTTCGACAAGTACCAGTTCGAGGCGGACCCGGATCTGCTCGACGCACTCGCCGCGCGGCTCGCGGTGTTGATTCCCGAAGGCACGGAGGTGCTGGCCGGCCTCGAGATGGGCGGCATCGCCGTGGTCACCGCTCTGGGCCGGCACGCCAAGCTGCCGTGCGCGTTCGTGCGCAAGCAGGCCAAGGCGTACGGGACCGCTCGGCTCTCCGAGGGCGCAGAAGTGGCCGGCCGGCGCGTGCTGGTCGTCGAGGACGTCGTCACCTCGGGCGGCCAGGTCGTCATCTCGACCAAACAGCTGCGGCAGCTGGGCGCGCACGTGGACCACGCGGTGTGCGTGATCGACCGCCAGGAAGGCGGCGCCCAGGCCCTGGCAGCGGAGGGCATCACGCTGCGCGCACTGCTCACCCGCGCGGACCTAGACGCCGTGGCTTGAGGTTTCTTTCAGGACCCACGCCACGTACGCCGGATTGCCGTCGACGACGGGAAGCGCGATGACGCACGGGACGTCGTACGGATGCTCGGCGTCGGCCCGCTCCACAATCCGCGGCACGAGCGAGGCGCGGGTGTGCAGCGCGACCCGGGCCTCCGGCTCGTCGTGGATTGTGCCCTCCCAGCGATAGATCGACCGGATCGCCGCGATCTGATGGCCGCACGCCGCCAGCCGGTCCTCGACGAGGCGCCGGGTAAAGCCGGCCAGCCATTCCGCGTCGTCCGCCGTGATCACGACCTCGCAGATGTCCACGCTCCCATTTTCGCGTGGCTTGGTTCGGGTCGTCGCGGGTAGGCGGCCTAGTTCGTGATGTCCGTCGAGCCTTCCACCGCTCAGGTCAATTTTTTCTCCGGCCGTCGCGCCACATCGGATACCGGCCCGATATGACCAAGCTTGTCGGGATTGGCCACAAAGCGGACCGTCTGGACCACGCCGTCGGCGACGTCGAGCTCCGCCACGCTGACCACGCGCCCGTCGGCGTCATACAGTACGGCGCCCGGCTGGCCGTTGACCCAGGCCAGCCGGAGGGAGGCGCCGAGGGTCCGGCCCCGGCGGAACAGGCCGGCGAGCAGCCGCATGACGCGCTGCCGCCCGGCCAGCGGCTTCCCGATCGCCTGCGCCTTGCCGCCGCCGTCGGAGTGGAGCACCACGTCGGGCGCGAGCATGCCGAGCAGCGCGTCCATGTCGCCGCCCGCGGCCGCTTCGAAGAACCTGCGGGCGAGTTCCTCGCCTTCCGCCCGCCGCGCCGGGGGCGGCGCGCCGTCACGCGCCTGCCCTCCGGCCGCGATGCGCTGCCTGGCGCGGGCGAAGATCTGCCGGCAATTCACCTCGGTCTTGCCGATGATTCTCGCCACCTCCGGGTAGCCGTACCCGAACACCTCGCGCAGCATGAACACCGCCCGCTCCACCGGCGAGAGGGCCTCCAGCAGCACGAGGAACGCCATCGACAGCGAGTCGGCCAGCTCGGCGTACTCAGCCGGCCCCGGCCCGCCGGCGGGCACGACGACCGGCTCCGGCAGCCAGTCCCCCACGTACGTCTCCCGCCGCATCCGCGCCGAACTCAGGTAGTTGATTCCCAGCCGCGTCACCGCCGTCGTCAGGTACGCCTTCAGATCGGCGATCGTGGTTCCCGCCTGGCGCGCCCGGGTCAGGCCGAGGAACGCGTCCTGCACGATGTCCTCGGCGTCGCCCACGGATCCGGTCATCCCGT
>JBKOWB010000040.1:0-2854 GCA_046724195.1 Actinomycetota bacterium | reverse complement strand
GACGTCGGCCGTGCCGGCGTCGCCCCCGGCGATATGTCCGTCGCGGATCAGCAGATCGGTCGGCTCGCCGCCGAGGACCGACACGCCCTTGATCAGGTACGCCATCACTGCATCCCCTTTCGCATGCCCTCGTGGCCCTCGCTGCGCTCGGTCATGCTGCGTCCCCTTTTCGCATGCCCTCGTGGCCCTCGGTGCGCTCGGTCATGCTGCGTCCCCTTTCGCATGCCCTCGCGGCCCTCGCTGCGCTCGGTGCGCTCGGTCATGCCTTGCCCCCTAGGAGCAGGTAGAGAACGGCCATCCGGGCGCTGACGCCGTTGGCGACCTGTTCGACGATCGTGGAGCGGGGCGAGTCGGCCACCTCGGGCGCGATCTCCATGCCCCGGTTCATGGGGCCGGGATGCATGACGATCGCGTGCTCCGGCAGCTTCCTCATCCGCGGCAGGTCGAGTCCGTAGCGGCGGGAGTATTCGCGGGCCGAGGGGAAGTAGGAGTCCTGCATCCGCTCGGTCTGCACCCGCAGCATCATCACGACGTCCGCGTCGGGCAGGACGCTATCGAGGTCGTACGACACTTTGGTCCCGGGTGACAGCGCGGCGGCGATATCCACCGGGATGAGCGTGGGCGGGCCGACCAGCGTGACCTTCGCGCCCAGCGTGGAGAGCAGCAGCACGTTCGAGCGGGCGACGCGGCTGTGCAGCACGTCGCCGACGATCGTCACGTTCAGCCCGCCGAGCCGGCCGAGCCGGGACCGCATCGTGTAAGCGTCCAGCAGCGCCTGCGTCGGGTGCTCGTGGGTGCCGTCGCCGGCATTGATCACCGAACCGTCGACCCAGGACGAGAGCCGGTGTGGCGCGCCGCTGGCCGGGTGCCGGATGACGACCGCGTCGGCGCCCATGGCCTGCAGCGTCAGCGCGGTGTCCTTGAGGCTTTCGCCCTTGGAGACGCTGGAACCCTTCGCGGAGAAGTTGATCACGTCGGCGCTCAGGCGCTTGGCCGCCGCCTCGAACGAGATCCGCGTGCGCGTCGAGTCCTCGTAGAAGAGGTTCACCACGGTGCGACCGCGCAGCGTGGGCAGCTTCTTGACCTCGCGGCCGGCCAGCGCGGCCATCTCGGCGGCGGTGTCCAGGATCAGGATGGCGGTCTCGGCGTCCAGGTCGGCGGCCGATCGCAGGTGCTTGATCATGAGGGATCTCCTCCGGTCAGCTTGACCTCATCCACGCCGCCGTCGACCTCGGCCAGCGATACGCGCACGCTCTCGGTCAGCGCGGTGGGGATGTTCTTGCCCACGTAGTCGGCGCGGATCGGCAGCTCGCGGTGGCCGCGGTCGACCAGCACCGCGAGTTGCACGGAGCTGGGTCGCCCGATGTCGTTGATCGCGTCGAGCGCGGCCCGTACGGTGCGGCCGGAGAAGAGGACGTCGTCGACGAGCACGACCCGCAGTCCATCGATGCCACCGGGCGGCACTTCGGTCTTGCCGAGCGCGCGGGTGGCATGCCGCCGCAGGTCGTCGCGATAGAGAGTGATGTCCAGCGCGCCGACCGGCACGTCGATGCGCTCGAATGCGTGGATGCGGGCGGCGAGCCGGCGGGCCAGCGGGACGCCGCGGGTCGGGATGCCCAGCAGGACGGTGCCCGTCGCGCCGGACGTTTTCTCGAGAATCTGGTGGGCGATGCGGTCGACGACCCGTTGCAAGTCGGACGCGGTGAGAACGGTCTTGCCCTGACCGGTGCCCTGATGGGCGTCTGCACGTGGATATGCCACGGCGGACCTCCTTCCCCGCCTCACGGGACGGGTCGTTAAAGGACGTCTACGAGGGCGGACCCAAAGGAGTCCGGCCCTCCGGCTGCCGCTACGTTACCAGCGGAGACGGCGACGACCATGGTGACGTGGCCGACGACCGACAGCCGGACGAATGTGGGCAAGTCTCACACAGGCGTTGCGACTCATCGGTAACCGGCACTTGACCAGGCGTCGCAAACTCCGTACCGTCACGCTGCGTAGCGATCGCGGAGGAAGAACCCTCCGGGCCAGCACAGTACTGGGAGTGTCCGAATGCCGTCTGAGTACGCCAAGTCGTTGGGCGCCCGCCTGCGCTCGATCCGCCAGCAACAGGGCCTGTCTCTGCAGGGCGTGGAAGAGAAGTCGAACGGCCGATGGAAGGCCGTCGTAGTCGGGTCGTACGAGCGCGGCGACCGCGCGGTCACCGTATCGCGCCTGGCCGAGCTCGCCGACTTCTACCGGGTGCCCGTCTCGGAACTGCTGCCCGATGGCAGCGGGGTCCGTCTCGAGGCCACCAACAAAATCGTGCTGGACCTCGAGAAGCTGTACGACACCACCGGCGAAGATCTCGCCTACGTGGCCCGGTACGCGCGGGCCATCCAGCAGCAACGCGGTGACTACAACGGACGGGTGCTCTCCATCCGCGCCGATGACCTGCGCGCGCTCGCGATCGTGTACGACATCTCGCCGTCCGGCCTCATCGAGCGCCTGACCGAGCAGGGCGTCCTGGTCGCCGACCCCCGCGCGTTCTTCGCCTCCTGATTCCAGCGCGAAGAAGCCCGCACCGCGCTCGGCGGTGCGGGCTTCTTCGCGTCCATCCAGGCGACGTCCCGAGTCGGGCTGCTCCAGTCGTCGGGGCGCCCCGCCCCGCCCCGGCCCGATCCGCTGCGCTCCGGCCCGCTCCGCCCCGACCTGGCCCGGCCCACTCCGCCTGCGGGCGCCCTCCGCGCTCGCCCGCATCAGCCGTTGAGCTCCCGCGGCGCGTCGGGCCAGGGAGTCGATCAGTTCCTCAACAGCAGTCGATCATGAGGTTAGTGTCGACACATCGGACAAATGGCCGCGCTAACCTCATGAT
>JBKOWB010000080.1:0-14018 GCA_046724195.1 Actinomycetota bacterium | reverse complement strand
GTGGATGCCCGCGCCCGGTCTCCGCGGGAGCGGCGGTCGCGCGCTCGACGGACCGGGACAAACTCGACGGACCCGGGACAAAGGTGGATGCCCGCGCCCGGTCTCCGCGGGAGCGGCGGTCGCGCGCTCGACGGACCCGGGACAAAGCTCGACGGGCCTGGGACAAAGAAGGCCCGACGGACCGGGACAAAGGACGGAACCGGGACCAAAGCCGGACCACCCGCAAAGAGGGGCGGACCAGGGACAGAAAGAACTAATGGCCGTTGAAGGCGTCGCGCATCCGGGAGAAGAAGCCGCCCTGCTTGCTCAGCTCCGCGACGTCCTCGCCGCGGGTCTTGGCGAAGTCGCGCAACATGCGCTCCTGGTCGGCGGTCAGCTTGGTGGGTGTACGGACGTCCAGGTGCACGAAGAGGTCGCCGCGGCCCTGGCCGCGCAGGTGCGGGACGCCCTTGCCGCGGATCCGGAGCGTCGAGGCCGGTTGGGTGCCCGACTTGACCTCGATGGTCTCCTCGCTGTCCAGCGTCTTGATGGTCAGCCGGGTGCCGAGCGCGGCCGCCGTCATCGGGAGCGTGACACGGCAGTGCAGGTCGTCGCCCTTGCGGGAGTAGACGTCGTGCGGCCGTTCGTGGATCTCCACATAGAGGTCGCCGGCGGTGCCGCCGCCGGGGCCGACCTCGCCCTGCTGGGCCAGGCGGATGCGCATGCCGTCCTCGACGCCGGCCGGGATCTTCACGGTCAGCGAGCGGCGGGTACGGATGCGGCCGTCGCCGCCGCAGGTCGGGCAGGGGTGCGGGATGACCGTGCCATGGCCCTGGCAGACCTGGCACGGGCGCGACGATACGACCTGGCCGAGGAACGTACGCTGCACGGACTGGACCTCGCCGCGGCCGCCGCAGGTCTCGCAGGTGGCGAGGTGGGTGCCGGGTGCGGTGCCGGCACCGGCGCACTGGGTGCACAGCACAGCGGTGTCGACGGTGATCGGCGCCTCGACGCCGAACGCGGTTTCCACCAGGTCGAGTTCGAGGCGCAGGATCGCGTCGGCGCCGGGCCGGGTGCGGGGGCGCGGGCCCCGGGACCCGCCGCCCGCCGCGGTGCCGAAGAACGCGTCCATGATGTCCTGAAAGCCGACGAATGGCCCGGCACCACCCGGTGCGCCCGGGCCGCCGCCGCCGGGCGCGAGCGGGTCGCCGCCCAGATCGACGATCTGCCGCTTCTGATCGTCGGAGAGGACCTCGTATGCCGCGTTGATGTCCTTGAACTTCTCGTGCGCTTCCGGATCCGGGTTGACGTCTGGGTGGTACTGCCGAGCCAGCTTGCGATAGGCGCGCTTGATCTCGTCGTCGGTGGCTTCCCGGCTGATGCCGAGAATTCCGTAATAGTCCTTGGCCACTGGGTTTCGAGTCCTCATGTCTGCCACGCCCGGTCGGGCCGTCGTCGCGGTTCCGTCAGTTCTGTGCCAGCAGGTCGCCAACGTAGCGTGCCACTGCACGCACAGTGGCGATGGTGCCGGGGTAGTCCATTCGGGTGGGCCCCAGCACGCCGAGCCCACCAACGATTGTGGTGCCCGGTCCGTAACCGGTGCTCACGACAGATGTGGACCGCAGATTGTCGATCTCGTTCTCGTCGCCGATGCGGACCCGTGTGGCGCTGGACTCCACCTCGCCGATGAGCTTGAGGAGGATGACCTCCTCTTCGAGCGCCTCGAGGACCGGCCTCAGCGTGCCCTGGAAGTCGAGGAAGCTGCCGCGGGTCAGGTTGGCCGTGCCGGCCAGGGCGAGCCGCTCGTCGTTGCGCTCCACGAGCGTCTCGAGCAGCACCGTCGCGAGGCATGCCATCATGCTGCGCCGATCCGGGGCGCTCTCGTCGACCAGCGCCTGCACCAGCGGCGGCGTGTCGGCGAGCTTTTCACCCGCGAGCTTCTCGTTGACCTTGCGCCGCAGCTCCGTGACGTCGCCCGGCGGGACCGGCGTGGGCAGCTCCACCAGCCGCTGCTCGACGCGGCCCGTGTCGGCGATCATCACGAGCATGATCCGGGTGGTGGAGATCGGCACCAGCTCCAGGTGGCGGACGGCGGACCGGGCGAGGCTGGGATACTGCACCACGGCGACGTGGCGGGTGAGCTGGGCGAGCAGGCGTACGGTGCGGTGGACCACATCGTCCAGGTCGACCGCGCCCACCAGGAACCGCTCGATGGCCCGGCGCTCGGCCGGGCTGAGCGCCTTGACCCGGGACAGCCGGTCGACGAACAGCCGGTAGCCGGCGTCGGTGGGCACGCGCCCCGCGCTGGTGTGCGGCTGCCGGATGTAGCCCTCCTCCTCGAGCACGGCCATGTCGTTGCGCACCGTGGCCGGCGAGACGCCGAGCTGGTGGCGCTCGACCAGGGCCCTGCTGCCGACCGGCTCCTGGGTCGCCACGTAGTCCTCCACGATGGCGCGGAGCACCTCGAGCTTGCGGTCATCGAGACTCATATGACCCCTCCCTCGCTGCTTGGCACTCTGCTTTGGCGAGTGCCAGTCTACGTCGCGCCCGCGCGCGACGCGATGATCAGCCGCACGTGCTCCGGCCGCGTGGCCTTCCGTCCATTCTCCGTCGCCGATCCGCATGTTGCTCTCGCTCACATTTGAGCTGCGGTCCTACGGTGTTGCGCATGACAGAACCGCCGCGCCCGCCCGGTGAAGGTAACCCTTCGGACCCCACCGCGCCGATCAACCCATATTCGGGCAATGGCCCGACCTCAGGATCCACCCCACCGCCACCGGCGTATGGAATGCCGCAGCCACCGACCTTCGGAGCCCCACCGCCCCCGCCGCCGCCCACGTCCGGCGCCGGCGGATACGGTCCCCCGCCCGGGGCTCCACCGTACGGCTACGGCATGCCGGCCGGCGGTGCGGGGCCGGTCGGCTTCGCCAACAACGACGAGAAGACCTGGGCGCTCATCGCGCACTTCGGTGGCATCGTGGTCGGCTTCATCGCCCCGCTCGTGGCGTTGCTGGCCAAGGGCAACGAGTCGCCGACCGTGCGGGCGCACTCCGTCGAGGCGCTGAACTTCCAGATCACCTGGGGCATCGCGACCATCGTCGCGAGCATCCTGGCGGTCTGCACGGTCGGCATCCTGTTCTTCCTGCCGATCATCACCTGGGTGGTCGTGATCGTGTTCTCGATCATCGGCGGCATGAAGGCGAATGAGGGTGTGCTCTACCACTACCCGATGACCTGGCGGGTCGTGAAGTAGCTCGCGGTAGGCGGGCCTGGCGGCCCGGGTCCGCCTACGGCAGCAGGTCGCGCACGACCGCGTCCGCCAGCAGGCGTCCGCGCAGCGTCAGGACAACCCTGCCTTGTACGTACGCGGCCCGTTCCAGCAGCCCCTCCCCCAGCGCCCGCGCGGCACCGGCCAGCCCGGTCGCGTCGAGGGCGGCCAGCGGCAGCCCGTCGGCCAGCCGCACCCGGAGCATGACGTCCTCGACGTACTGGTCTTCGGCGGTCAGCAGTTCGCGCCCCTGTCCGGGAGAGACGCCGTCGGCCAGCCTCCTCGCGTACGCCGAAGGGTGTTTGACGTTCCACCACCGCACGCCGCCGACGTGGCTGTGCGAACCGGGGCCGAGGCCCCACCAGTCGCCGCCGGTCCAGTAGAGCATGTTGTGCCGGCAGCGTCCGTCCGGCGCGGTCGCCCAGTTGGACACCTCGTACCAGGAGAAACCGGCGGCGCCGAGCGTGGCGTCCGCGGCCAGGTAGCGGTCCGCGGCCACGTCGTCGTCGGGGTACGGGAGTTCGCCGCGCCGCATCCTCGCGGCCATCCGGGTGCCCTCCTCCACGATCAGGGAGTACGCGCTGACGTGGTCGACGCCCGCGTCGACGGCCACCGCCAGCGAGGTGGCGAAGTCCTCCGCGGTCTCCCCCGGCGTGCCGTAGATCAGATCCAGGTTGACGTGGTCGAACCCCGCCTCACGCGCCTCGGCCGCGGCCTGGGGCGCCCGGCCGGCGGTGTGCTGGCGGTCGAGGATCGCGAGGACGCTCGGCGCCGCCGACTGCATCCCCAGCGAGATGCGGGTAAAGCCGGCCTCGCGCAACGCCCGCAACGAGCGCGGCGTCACGGATTCGGGGTTGGCCTCCGTGGTGATCTCGGCGCCGGCGGCGAGGCCCCAGGTGGCGTCGATGCCGTCCAGGATGCGGCCGAGGTCGCCGGGGTCGAGCAGCGTGGGCGTGCCGCCGCCGACGAAGACGGTGTCGACGCGTTCCGGGCTCAGCACCCCGGAGCCCAGCTTGAGCTCGGCGAGAACCGCGTCCACGTAGCCGTCCCGGCCGGCCTCGCTCGCGGTGTAGGTGTTGAAGTCGCAGTAGCCACAGCGGCTGGCGCAGAACGGGATATGGACATACACCCCGAATCCGGCACGGCCGGCGGCCGCCAGGGCGTGGTCGGGCAGTGAGCCGTCGGTGGGGACGGGCTGACCTTCGGGGAGCGCGCCGGGCATCATCCAAGTGTGCACGGCTGCGGCCCCGCCGCGGTGACCCGCGCTCGCGGGCGTTCGTTGATTAGGCTTGTTGCCTGTCCGTGCCGTCGGTGATGCCGCCGGCGGCGGAAGGAGGCTGCGCGTGCGCAGGAAACCGGTCGTCGTCGTCGTCGCGGTGCTCGCCCTCGCCGGCGCGCTCGGCGTCTTCGCCGTCGTCCGGTCCCTGCACGGGACCATCAAGTTGCCGCAGATCGGGCCCGATTGCACGGTGCGCGCGGACGGCGAGGTGGCGCTCGACTCCGTGCAGATGGCGAACGCCGCGACCATCACCGCCGTCGGCGTGCGCCGCAAGATGCCCGAGCGCGCGATCGTGATCGCCCTGGCCACCGCGCTACAGGAGTCCAAGCTGGAGAACCTCGAGGACGGCGACCGCGACTCGCTCGGCTTGTTCCAGCAGCGGCCCAGCCAGGGCTGGGGTGCGCCGGAGAAGATCCAGGATCCCCGGTACGCGGCCGACAGGTTCTACTCCGCCCTCATCCGGGTGAAGGGCTGGAAGGACATGCGGATCACCGACGCCGCGCAGAAGGTGCAGCGGTCCGCGTACCCGAACGCGTACGAGAAATGGTCCGACGAGTCCGCGATCCTGGCCAAGGCCCTGACCGGACGCGCCATCGGCGCGGTGGCGTGCACCGTGACAGGCGAGCCGGTGCTGCGCGGCGCCGCCGCGGCGACCGCGTTGCTGAACGGCCTGCGCCTGGACTGGGGCAAGGGGCTCCCGCGTACGGCCGAACAGGCCTCCGGCCTCACCGTGCAGGTCACCGACGCCAGCTCGGGCTGGCGGTACGCGCACTGGCTCGTCTCGCATGCCCGTACCACCGGACTCGAACGGGTGCGTTTCGCCGACCTTGAATGGCACGCGCCGACCGGCGAGTGGCAGGCGGTAACCGGGGACGCCGGCGCCGACCGGCGTCAGGTAGTCGCTGAGGTGTTCAGCTGACGGCTGGCCGGACAGCCTATAGCTCTGCGTATAACACCTGATGGACAGCCAGACACCGCACTGGTACTAGTTAGGCGTGCTGAGGGCCATCGAGTGGATCCTGCTGGGAGCCGCTGGCACCGCCGCGATCATCGTGGGGGTGTGTTGGCACCGGCCTGCGTTGCTGACCGCGCCGGTGCCGCCCCGTCCGAGGCGGTGGCGGGGCCGTTGGGTCGCGCTACTGGGCGTATCCGTCGTGATCCCGCCTCTGGTCCTGCTGATCGAGTCGTTGTCCGGCTCGGTCACCGATGGCGTGGTGATCGCCATAGCCGGCGGTCTCGCCGTGATGCTGACGATCACGAGGCTCGCCGATTCCGTCGCGCAGAACAGCCAGGCGCTGGTGCGGGAACGCGGATTGCAGGAGGCCAGCGCCGCGCTCGTCGCCGCCGCCGACCTGCCGGCCGTCGATGAAGCCGTACGCCGCGCGGTGGCCCAAGTGATGCCTCCCGAGGCGGTCCGGCGCACCGTCTTCGCCACCGACGACCGGCAACTCGAGCTGGAGTCCTTGCCGGCGGCCGACGCCGGCACCCATCCGCGCAGCTGGTGGGTCCGGCAGAGCCAGCCGGACGGCGCCGGCGAGGCCACGCTCGTATGTCCGTTAAGGCTCGAGCCACTCGCGGTGGCCCGGCCCAGCGGCGGCGCACTCGTGCTGGCCGGCCGCCGCGACATCCTCGGCGCCACCCGCGACACGCTTGAGGTGCTGGCCGGGCAGGCCGCGCTCGCGCTCGACCGGATCTCGCTGGTCGAGGCCGTCGGCCGGCGCGACAGCGACCTCTACCTGCGCGCGGTTATCCGCAACACCGCCGACATCATGCTGGTCATCGACGAGGACCAGCGGATCAGGTACGCGAGCCCGGCGCTGACCGAGCTCATCGGTACCGAAATACCGCAGCTGGCCACGCTCGACGATCTGCTCCATCCCGACGACCGCTCGCGGGTCCGCTCGGCCCTGCACAGCGAGGGCGACGGAGTGGTGTACTGCGCCTTGCAGCGGCCGGACGAGAGCCAGGTGCTGGTCGAGGCCACGTACCGGGACCTGCGCGAGGATCGCCTGGTGCAGGGCTTCGTGGTGTCGATCCGCAAGGCGGCCGGCCGCGATCCGTTGCCACCCGTCGAGCACTTGGACGAGCTGCCGGCCTGGATGAACCGGCGCAGCGCCCAGCACAAGTTCCGCTTCTGAGCTGAGCTGAGCCGGCTGGCCTCGCTGTCGCTGTGCGTCTGGCTGGCCTCGCTGCGCACGGCGGCTCGCGCCGGGGCGCTGGGGCGCCGGGGCGCTGGCGGCCCGGCGTGAAGATCGACAAAATGCCGCGGTTCCCCAGTCGCACACCGTCGTCGCGGCCCGGGTTCGGGCCAAACAGGCGATCCCACACCGGCATCCGGGCAAACCGCCACGGACAGGCGGCGGAACACGGCCGCCTGTCACCCGCCGTCACCGCCGGACCAACCCGGGCGTGCTGGGTGGAAGATCGGTGGTGTTCCGCGCCACCGATCTTCCGCGCAGTCGAGGCGCCCGCCGCCGCGGTAGCGGAAGGTAGTCACAGGTCGGGGTGAAGCCGCACCGGCCGCGCCCCTTGACACCTCATCCCCGACAGGGATCACCGGCGCGCCCGACGTCGGCATCCTGCACGGCTGCCGGACAACCGGCACCCTCCACACCGAAACCCACGCCTGGCAGCAGACCCAACAAGACCACGCCACAGCCGCTTGACGGCGGGGATTGCGCCTTGACGTCCTCCCGACTTTCCTTGCGCTCGCAACGAGCGCCGGACCGCATGGGTCCGGCGCTCCGGAGCAGTGGTACCGCTGGTGTGACTCCGCTGGTTACCGGGTCACGCCGCGGCGGCCGCCAAGGCCGGCCACCAGGGCGACACCGATCGCCGCGAGCGCGACCTGGAACAGCAGCTCGATCCAGTCGACACCCTTGGTGTCGCCGACGCCGATCGCGTTGGCGATCACGGTGCCGAGCAGGGCGGCGACAACGCCGATCACCATCGTCAGCCAGATCGGGATGTTCTGCTTGCCGGGTACGACCAGGCGGCCCAGCGCGCCGATGATCAGACCGATGATGAGTGCGGTGATGATGCCGGTGATGGTCATGGACATCCTCCTCGGGGGTGGATCATTCGTTGCGTCCGTCGACCCGCAGAGTTCCCGACCATCCAGGAAACCAAACCGCCCTATTTCTTGCCCGTACCCTTGGCATCGCCCGAATCGGACGTGGACAGCGCGGCGATGAAGGCCTCCTGCGGCACCTCGACGCGCCCGACCATCTTCATCCGCTTCTTGCCTTCCTTCTGCTTCTCGAGCAGCTTGCGCTTCCGGGTGATGTCACCGCCGTAGCACTTGGCCAGCACGTCCTTGCGGATGGCACGGATGGTCTCACGGGCGATGATGCGGTTGCCGATGGCGGCCTGGATGGGCACCTCGAACTGCTGCCGCGGGATCAACTTCTGCAACTTGGACGCCATCGTGACGCCGTAGTTGTACGCCTTGTCCTTGTGCACGATCGCGCTGAACGCGTCCACGGGCTCGCCGTGCAGCAGGATGTCCACCTTCACCAGATCCGCGACCTGCTCGCCGGAGGGCTCGTAGTCCAGCGACGCGTACCCCTTGGTCTTGCTCTTCAGCTGGTCGAAGAAGTCGAAGATGATCTCGGCGAGCGGCAGCGTGTAGCGCAGCTCCACCCGTTCGGACGACAGGTATTCCATGCCGAGCAGCTGGCCGCGCCGGCTCTGGCAGAGTTCCATGACCGCGCCGATGTACTCGTTCGGTACCAGCACCGTGGCGCGCACCACCGGCTCGTAGATTTCGGCGATCTTGCCGGTCGGGAACTCGCTCGGGTTCGTGACGATGTGCTCCTGCGCGTCCTCGGTGAACACCCGGTAGACCACGTTGGGCGCGGTCGAGATCAGGTCCAGGTTGAATTCCCGCTCGAGGCGCTCCCCGATGATCTCCAGATGCAGCAGGCCGAGGAAGCCGCAGCGGAAGCCGAAGCCCAGCGCCGCGGAGGTCTCCGGCTCGTACACCAGCGCGGCGTCGTTGAGCTTGAGCTTGTCGAGCGCGTCGCGCAGCGCCGGGTAGTCGGAGCCGTCGATCGGGTACAGACCCGAGTAGACCATCGGCTTCGGGTCCTTGTAGCCGGCCAGCGGTTCGGTGGCCGGCCGGTTGTTGCCGGTGACCGTGTCGCCGACCCGCGACTGCCGTACGTCCTTCACGCCCGTGATCAGGTAGCCGACCTCGCCGACGCCGAGCGCGCCGGCCTTCTCCATCTCGGGCGACACGACGCCGATCTCCAGCAGCTCGTGCACCGCGCCGGTGGACATCATCCTGATCCGGTCGCGCGCCTCGATCCGGCCGTCGATGACCCGGACGTACGTGACGACGCCGCGGTACACGTCGTACACCGAGTCGAAGATCATCGCCCGGGCCGGTGCGCCGGCGTCGCCCACCGGCGGATCGAACTGCCGGACGATCTCGTCCAGCAGGTGCTCGACGCCCTGTCCGGTCTTGCCGGAGACACGCAGCACGTCGTGGGGCTCCACCCCGATCAGCTTGGCGAGTTCCTCGGCGTACTTCTCGGGCTGGGCCGCCGGCAGGTCGATCTTGTTGAGAACCGGGATGATGTGCAGGTCGTTCTCCATCGCCAGGTACAGGTTGGCCAAGGTCTGCGCCTCGATCCCCTGCGCCGCGTCGACCAGCAGCACGGCACCCTCGCACGCGGCAAGGCTGCGCGACACCTCGTACGTGAAGTCGACGTGCCCCGGCGTGTCGATCATGTTCAGCACCGCGGTGTCGCCCTTGCGGTCGCCCTCACGGACCACCCACGGCATGCGTACGGCCTGGGATTTGATCGTGATGCCGCGCTCCCGCTCGATGTCCATCCGGTCGAGGTATTGCGCGCGCATCTGGCGCGGGTCGACCACCCCGGTGAGCTGCAGCATGCGGTCGGCCAGCGTCGACTTGCCGTGGTCGATGTGCGCGATGATGCAGAAGTTCCGGATGCGACTCGGATCGGTCGCTCCGATGATGTTCACGCCGGGGTCGAGCGGTCCAGGCACGGTCGTCCGTTCTTCTTGTCGTCTGCTCGGCGACGTCTACGTCAGTCGCCGCTCCTATCGTCCCACGTCGGGAGCGGCCGCTCGGATCACACCCGCTCGAGGGGCAGATGCGGCGGCGGTGGGAGCTCGACGACGACCTGATCGCCGGGCCGGATCCTCCCACCCCGCAGAACGACGCCCATCACGCCCGCCCGGCGGATCAGATTGCCGTCTTCGTCGAGGCCGAGGACGCGCTTGAGCAGCCCCGGCCGGAAGTCGTTGATCTGCCCGCAGGGGTTCCGGAGCCCGGTCACGACGATGGCCGTCCGCGGGTCGGCGACAGCCTCGCTACCGGCGGCCGCGACAAGCGCGGCGATGGCGCCGGCCGTCGGCCCGTCGAGGATCGCGTTCCGCGCGACCGCCACGACATCGGCCACGGCCGCCGGGCGCTCAGTCGGGCGGCTCCAGGAAGAGCGCCGACAGCCGAGGAAGGCGCCGCCGCATCTCGCCCTCATCGTCGAAGTCCCACAGCTCCGCCGCGTCCGGACGGGTCCGCGCCACCTCCGACGTCGGCATGTTGTCGCCCGTGGCCAGCTCATACGCCTGAGCGGCGATCGACAACACCTCGTCGGCCTCGAACACCGCGCCATTCTCGGCGGCCGCCCGCACCGCCGGCATCTCGGCCAGCGAATCGGGCTCTCGCACCGCCCGGGCCACGGCATCGCGCCCGTGCGCGATCAGCCAACCGCGGAACGCGTCGAAACCCTCATCGGAGCAGCCGCCGTTGATCAGATAGGCCACCGCCCACAGGTCTTCCCGGCCGGACGCCGCCATGACCTTCCCGAGGTGCCGGTCCCACGCGACGATCTCCTCCGGATCCCGCGTGGCCAGCTCGGCGGCAGCCCGCTTCGCCACCTCGTCGGGCGAAGCAGGCCGGTCCGCGGTCGCCCGGTCGATGACCGCCCAGAAGTCGTCGGTTCTCATGCCGCGGATCGTGCCATCGGCGTACGACACAATCCGGCACGGCAGGATGGGGACGTGCGCCCGATCTCGCTGCCCGAGATTCCGTACGGGGCTACCGCCGTACGTCCGGGTTGGTCTGATCTGCCCGCGGCCGTGAGGGACGCGATCAGCATGCGGCTCGGCGCGCCCGTCACCTCGGCGGCCAGCGCGGGCGGCGGCTTCACGCGCGCCTTCGCCGCGGTGGTCACGACCGCGGCCGGCGATCGCGCGTTCGTCAAGGCCGCACCGCTCACCGAGCCGACCTCCGACTGGTACGCGCGGGAAGCGGCGATCACCGCCGCCCTCCCGTGCGGGGTGCCCGCCGCACGTCCGCGCTGGACGTTCGCGGAAGCCGGGTACTTCGTGCTCTGCCTGGACGCGATCGACGGCGGTGTGCCCTCGCTGCCCTGGTCCCCGACCGAGCTCGACGCCGCCCTGCGGGCTTGGGCCGAATCCGCGTCGGCGCTGGCCACTCCACCCGACGAGGTGCGGGCCGTCGGCCTGCCGCCGCTGCCGGACCTGTTACGTACCGATTTGTCCTGGTGGTCCGCGATCGCCGCGGGCCGGGCACCGATGCCGGACGTGCCGGTCGGGGTGCCGGGCCGCCTCGACGAACTCGCCGCCATCGAGCGCGCACTGCCCCCGCTGGTGGCGGGCGACACCATGCTGCACGGCGACCTGCGGGTGGACAACGTGCTGATCGACCGGGCCGGCGCCGCATGGCTCTGCGACTGGACGTGGCCGTGCCTCGGCGTGCCCTGGTTCGACACGGTGACGCTGCTGGTCAGCGCGTACGCCAGCGGTCTGGACGCCGACGCCCTCCTTGAGCCGTGGCGTGCGCCCGACGAGGGGGTGGACGGGGCGCTCGCCGCCCTGAGTGGATACTGGCTGACCCAGGCCGCGGGTGGGCCGACCAGCGCGTCGCCGCACAGCCGGCAGCATCAGCGGTTCAGCGGAGAACAGGCACTGGCATGGTTGGCGTCACGGCGCGGTTGGCATTTGTCTGGTTAGCGCGCCGGGCCGGTTAGCGCGCTGGGCCGGCTAGCACCCCCGCCGCGCCGGCTAGCCCCCGGCCGGCCGTTAGCGCCTCGCCGGCCGGTTAGCATCGGAGGCGTTTTGGCGGCGCGAATCGGGCCTGGTAGTCTGATTCATCGCGTGTGGTGACGCGCCGCTGGTTGCTGTGGTTGCCGACGCTCGAGACATCATCCGAACACCTAGTCAGGACAAGGCTGTCGCGTGGCGAACATCAAGTCCCAGATCAAGCGCAACCGGCAGAACGAGAAGGCCCGGCTGCGTAACAAGTCGGTCAAGTCGTCGCTGAAGACCGTCATCCGCAAGCTCAACGAGGCGAGCACGGCCGGTGACACTGAGGCTGCGGCCGAGCTGCTGCGTGCCGCCTCGCGCCAGCTCGACAAGGCCGTCAGCAAGGGCGTCATCCACAAGAACCAGGCCGCGAACCGCAAGTCGGCTATCGCCAAGCGGATCAACGCGCTCTCCTCCTGACCGCCGCCCGCCCGCCGCGGTGGCGGAGCATCGAGCACATCCCGGGCACCGCCGGACCTCAGCGTCCGAAGCGGTGCCCGCGACGTCTGAGCGCGATCAGCGCCCGCCTCCCGAACGCCGAGCCGCCGCGACCGCGAAGACGGCTCGCTCCAGCGCGTACGCTCGGTCCTCCCCGCCGCCCTTGACCGCGGCGTTGCAGTCGGCCGCGGCCCGCATCGCGTCGACCAGGCCCTCGGGAGTCCATCCGCGGCTGCGCTCCTGCGCTCGCTGGATCTTCCAGGCCGGCATGCCCAACGAATTGGCCAGCGAGTATGGGTTGCCCCGGCCCGCGGCGGCCACCCGCGCGACCGTACGCACGCCGTCGGCGATCGCATCGGCGATCGGGACCGGATCGACGCCGACATGCAGCGCCCACCGCAACGCCTCAAGCGCGCCCGGCACGTCGCCGACCATCGCGGCGTCGGCCACCGTGAAGCCGCTGACCTCGGCACGGCCACGGTAGTACCGGGCCACGACCGCAGCCGTGAGCTTTCCGTCCGTGTCGGCCAGCAGTTGGGAGCAGGCCGCGGCGATCTCGCGCAGGTCGTTACCTACCGCGGCGAGCAGCGCGGCCGCGGCCGCCTCGTCGCAGCGCCCGCCGTTGCGGCGGAATTCGTCGCGTACGAACGCGATCCGTTCCCGGTCGCCCTTCAGCTTCGCGACCGCGACGACCTCCGCGCCGGCCGCCCGCAGGCCGTCGGCAAAGGCCTTCCCCTTGGCCGCGCCGAGATGCGCGACGATGAGCGTCACGTCTGGGTCCGGATTTTTCGCGTACGCGAGCAGCGCCGTCACCAGATCCTTGCGGGCGTCCTGGCCGCCGCGGATCACCAGCACCCGCCGCCCGCCGAATAGCGACGGGCTGAGCATCTCCGCGACCTCCCCGGCGGTGAGCGTGGCCGCCTCGTACTCGCGGACGTCGGCCCTCGGGTCGGCGGTGCGGGCCGCATCGACGGCCCCCGTGATCGCGCGGGCGGCGAGGAACTCCTCGTCGCCTTGGACGAGCAGCAACGGGGCCGGGTGCGTGGTGGTCACCTCAACATCGTTGCACGACGCTCTGTCGCCTCGCCCTCTGCTCGCGCAACGCGAAAGCAGACATACCGCGCCCGAAACATGCAAGCTTGACTGTTTGTTTTCAAGGCGGCATGCTGGGCCGGTGCGGACCCCCCAGCAGGAGCGCAGCCGGCAAACCCGGCAGCGCCTGCTCGGATCCACCGTGGACTGTCTGGTCGAGTACGGCTGGGCCGGCACCACCACCACGCTGATCGCCGAGAAGGCCGGAGTGTCCCGGGGTGCGCAGCTGCACCACTACCCCACCAAGGCCGCGCTCGTCCTGGCGGCGGTCGAGCACCTCGCCGCCCGGCGCGCCGAGGAGATCCGCGCGGAGGCCGCGGCGCTGCCCGTACGGCAGCTGGATCAGGCGCTCGACTTGCTGGCCGGGGCGTTCACCGGCCCGCTCTACCGGGCGGCGCTGGAGGTCTGGGTGGCCGCCCGGACCGACCCGGCACTGCGGGCCGCGCTGGTCCCCATCGAGGCCCGCGTCGGCCGGGAGATGCACCGACTTGCGGTCGACCTGCTCGGCGCGGACGAGTCCCGCCCGCAGGTACGGGAGGCCGTGCAGGCCACCCTCGACCTGCTACGCGGGCTGGGCGTAGCCAACCTGCTCAGCGACGACTCGAGCCGCCGGCGGGCGATCCTCGCCATGTGGCGCGACCGGCTCGGCGCCCTGCTGGAGCCGGCATGATCCGGATCGGCAACACAATCACCGACCGGCTGCGCGGCCGGGACGGCCTCGGCGCCTCCCGCTTCCACGGCGAGCCGGCATGATCCGGATCGGCAACGCCTCCGGCTTCTACGGCGACCGGCTGGCCGCGGTCGAGGAGATGCTCACCGGCGGCCAGCTCGACGTGCTGACCGGCGACTACCTCGCCGAGCTGACCATGCTGATCCTGGGCC
>JBKOWB010000087.1:0-5292 GCA_046724195.1 Actinomycetota bacterium | reverse complement strand
GCGCCATGGTCAGTACGGTGGCTGCGGTGACCAGGTTCCAGTCGACGTGGTGGGCACTGTGGAACGACGCCAACCCCAGCGACAGCGTCCAGGAGTTCTCGTTTTCGCCGGTGTAGAGCAGTGGCCCGTAGTAGTCGTTCCAGGCATAGAAGAACTGGAACAGGGCGGCGGCCGCGATGCCCGGCCGCGCCATCGGCACGACGACCCGGAGCAGCGTGCGCCACTCGCCGCAGCCGTCGACCCGCGCCGCGTCCAGGTAATCGTTCGGGATCGTCAGCAGGAACTGCCGGAGCAGGAAGATCGAGAACGCGTCGCCGAAGAGCATCGGAAGGAAGAGCGGCCACAGCGTGCCGGTGAGGTGGTACCGCGCCCACATCAGATAGAGCGGCACCGTCGTGACCTGCGGCGGCAACATCATCACGCAGATGATGGTGAGGAACAGGACGTTGCGGCCGCGGAAGCGCAGCTTGGCCAATGCGTACGCCGCGGGGACGCTGGACAACAGCATGAACGCGGTCGCCAGCACGGCGTAGATCACGGTGTTGAGCAGGTAGCGTGGCAGCGGCGTCACCTGGAAGACGCGTACGTAGTTGTCGAAGTGCCAGGTGTCGGGCCAGTAGTTGCTGGTCAGCGCCTGGTCGCTGGTCATCAACGAGATCAGCACCAGGTAGACGACCGGCATGACGAACATGATCGCCAGGGCTATCGCGATGCTGTACTTCGCGATCCAGGCGAGCGTGTGCTGCCGCCGGACGCGCCGGTCGGGTGCACTCGGCCGGCGAACCGCCGGAGGGACATCGAGCGTCGCCGTCATGACCGAGCGCACCGAGCGAAGCGAGGGCCACGAGGGCATGACAAAGATGGCACCGTCATGATGTCTCCCCCGAGAACGCCCTGGACCGGCGCAGCAGGAATACCGTCACCCCGAACGCGACGACGAAGAGCGCGACCGCCATGGCGTTCGCGTAGCCGAGCGCGTTGTATCGGAACCCAACCGTGTAGAGCCAGAGCGGATAGGTGAACGTGGAGCCCTCGGGGAAGCCGAAGTTCTGCGAGATCCCGGCCCCGACGGTGGCCTGCCCGCTGGCTATCGAGCCGGCGACGGCCGCCTGGTCGAAGTACTGCAACGTGTAGATGACGCCGGTCACCGCCGCGAACAGGATCACCGGCTGGATCGTCGGGATGGTGACGTAGCGGAAGCGGTGCCAGGCGTTGGCGCCATCCAACGACGCCGCCTCGTAGAGCGTGGCGGGAACGCCGAGGACCGCGGCCAAGAAGATCACCATGACGTCGCCGATGCCCCACAGCCCGAGCAGAACCAGCGACGGCTTGGCCCACGCCGGCGAGTTGAACCAGAGCGGACCCTGGATCCCGATGTGGGCCAGGAATGTGTTCACCGGCCCCGTGCCGGGCTTGAGCAGGTACACGAACGCGATCGTGGCGGCGACCGGCGGCGCCAGCGCCGGCAGGAAGAAGATCGTCCGGAAGAAGCTCCCGCCGCGCCGCAGTTGGATGAGCAGCACCGACAGGCCGATCGCGCTGACGATGCGGACGGGGACGAAGACCACGACCATCCAGAGCGTGTTGCGTACGGACTGGAGCAGGTACGGGTCCTCGCCCATCCGCTTGTAGTTGTCGAGCCCGACCCACTGCGGCACCGACAGCAGGTCGAACTTCGTCATCGAGAAGTAGACCGCGGAGACGAGCGGATACAGGAAGAACACCGCGATGCCGATGAGCGCCGGGGCCAGGAACGACAGGACCGTCGCGTGGTGGCGCAGCCGTACCCTCAGGGGTTTCTTCTGGGGGATGGACCCGGCGACCACCGTCAACCGCCCAGCGTCATGACGTTGTTGACCTTCTTGTCGGCGTCCGCGAGCCCGGCGTCGAGGTTCTTCACCTTGCCGGCCTGCCAGCTGGTCAGGAACGTGCCGAACGTCTCCTGGTACGCCGGCCCGGACGCGGACGGCGGGGTGGTGGACGAGTTCGGGTTCGCGAAGATGTCGAGGAACGCCTTGAATTCGGGGTCGACCTGAAGGGTCGGGTCGGCGAGCGACGCGGTCGTGGTCGGGATGTTCTTGATCAGGTTGGCCAGCTTGACGATGGCCTTGTCGTTCGAGGTCAGGTACTTGATCAGCTCCCAGGCCGCCTCGGGATTCTTGGCGTTCTTGGAGATACCCACGATGTTGCCGGTGACGTAACCGGCGCCGTAGCGTGCCGGGTCGGTAGTCGGGAGCGGGGCGACGCCGTACCTGAGCTTGGGCGCCTGGTCCTTGATGAACGCCAGCCGGTACTCGGCGTCGACGTTGATCGCGACCTGGCCCTTCTGGAACGCGTTGTCGCCGCTGAACTCGTCGCCCAGGCCGGCCCGGAACTTCTGCAGGTTGTTGTAGCCGTACCAGTCGACCAGACTCTTCTGCCAGGTCAGCAGGGTCTTCCAGGCGGGGTCGCCGGCGATCGCGGACTTGCCGTCATCGGTGAGCCACTTCGCGCCGACCGCAGGGGCCAGGTGCGCGGCGGCGTTCTCGTAGAAGTCGAACAGCGGCAGGAAGCCGACGGTCTTGAGCGAGCCGTCCGGGTTCTTCACGGTCAGCTTCTTGGCGTCCTCGGTGAGTTCGTCGAGCGTCTTGGGCGGGCCGGCGATGCCCGCCTTGGCGAACAGGTCCTTGTTGTAGAACAGGCCGTACGCGTCGGCGAGGAACGGCATCGCGCAGCGCTTGCCGTCGAACCCCGTGTACTGCCGGGTGGTGGCGTTGAGCTTGTTGAGGTCGACGTTGTCCCGCTTGATGTACGGCGCCAGGTCCACCCACGCGCCCGACGAGCAGAACTTGCCGACGATGTCGGTCGAATAGGAGAGCCCGACGTCCGGCCCCTTGCCGGCGCCGATGGCCTGGGTCACCTTCGAGTCGTCCTGGCCGGACTTGATGGTCACCGTGATGTTCGGGTGGGTCGACTCGAAGTCCTTGACCACGGACTCGATCGCGTTGGCCTCCCGTTCGGTGAAGAAGTGCCACAGCTCGACGGTGCCGGACACCTGCGTACCGGGATCGGCGACCTTGTTCTGCTTCGGTGCGGGCGTGCAGGCGGCCGCGAGCAGCGCGGCCGCACCGACCGCCAAAAGGGCATGAGGTATCCGTTTGTTCATGTCGGTCCTCTCAAATGGGGCTTAGTTGTCGCGGATCGAGGCGATGAGGGCTTCGCGGACCGCGATGAGGCCGGCGTCGAGCGCGCCGAGCAGCACCGCGTCGTCATCGATGGTGGTGACGGCGATCGTGCTCTCCAGCGGCGCGGCGCGCAGGATCGCGCTGTTGACCGCGGCTAGCAGCGTCTGGCCGCCGGCTTGGGCGACCTGGCCGGCGAGCACCACCAAGGAGGGGTCGAGGACGGCGATCACGGCGGCCAGGCCGACCGACACCCGATCGGCCAGCTGAGCGAAGAACACGCCGGCCGCGTCGGGGTCGGCCGCCGCGTTCGAGACCACTTCGAGAGGGGTACGGCCGGGGACGCCGTTGTCATGGGCCAGGGCGAGGACCGCCGGGCCGCCGACCAGATCCTGCAGGTCGACCTTGCGGTGCGTGGAGTCGGGTGTGTAGAGCGGCATGTAGCCGATCTCGCCGGCGCCGCCGCGAGCGCCGCGCATCAGTGTCCCGCCGATATCGATGGCCAGACCGAGGCCCTCCTGGCCGAGCCAGAGCAGGGCGAAGCCGTCCACGTCGCGACCGACGCCGCGGCGGCGCTCGGCGACGGCGGCCAGGTTCACATCGTTGTCGACGCCGACGTGTGTGCCCAGCGCCGTGGCGATCTCGGGCACCAGCCCGGTACGCCGGAAGCCGGGCATCTCGACGTGGCGGATCGTTTCGGTTCGCGCGTCGTACGAGCCGGCGACGCCGATCTGCACGTGGCGTATGCGCTCGGCGGGCACGCCGACCTCGTCGCGCAATCTCGCGACCACGTCCACCAGTGCACTCTTGGGATCGGTCTCCAGGAAATCGATGCGGGACTCGAAGCGCGCCCGGACCACCCCGGCCAGGTCGCACAGCGCCGCGACCACGGACGGGGCGCCGCTCGCCCCGATGTCGCGCACCGACACCGCAGCGGCGTACGCGGCGTCGGGGTTGGCGGCGTAGATCTCGGCGTTCGGCCCGGGGCGGCCGCTGTTGTACCCGACCACCGAGACGAGGCCCGCGTCCGTAAGGCGGCGCAGCACCTCGGAGATGGTCGGCGTGGAGAGCGCGGTCAGCTTGCGCAGATCGGCGCGGGTGAGCATGCCGGGGTCGATGAGATGCGCCAGCGCCGCGCTCTCGTTCATGGCGCGAAGCAGCTTCGACGAGCCCGCCAGTCGCGACATGACCGCTCCCGGATGATTGGCAAACCGGCTAACAATTAGCACGGACAGTAGGCCGCGCCCGTGACTGTGTCAAGGGTCACTTTCCCCCTGGGGAATCGTCCTGAACAGCGGATCGAGTTGTCAATCGATGGGGATTGATAAACCACTTTAACTGACGTAGCGTGACTGCCCATCGTCGGCGGTGGCGGATCTCCCGGATCCGGCGCCGTCCGTCATCCCTCGGGACCCACCCCCACCTCCCAGAGGAGCGCAATGACCATCCCCATCTCCAGATCCCTGCTCCACCGCAAGAGGACGGGTGCCTACTTCGCCGGTGGCCTGCTGATTCCGGCCGCCGTGCTGGCCTACGGGCTGCTGCCGGCAAGCGCCGCGACCGCCGGACCGATCATCGGCATCGGCGGCAAGTGCGTCGACGTCGCCGGCTCGGCGACCGCCAACGGCACCGCCGTGCAGCTCTACGACTGCAACGGCACCGGAGCCCAGAATTGGACCGTCGGCAACAACGACAACAGCATCCGCGCGCTTGGAAAGTGCCTGGACGTGACCGCGGCCGGCACGGCGAACGGAATTAAGATCCAGCTCTATGACTGCAACGGGACCGGCGCCCAGAGGTGGACCGCGTCCAACGGTGCCCTTGTCAACACCGGCTCCGGCAAGTGCCTGGACGCCACCGGCCGGAGCTCGGCCAACGGTACCCGGCTGCAGATCTGGACCTGTGGCGGCGGGTCCAACCAGCAATGGACGCTGCCCGGCGGCACCCCAACGCCGACGACCAGGCCGCCCACGACGCCACCGGGCAGCGGTGTGAACCTCGACAATCCGGCGAAGAAGGAGGTCGCCATGCAGCTGGTCTCGGCGGCCGAGAACTCGTCGCTGGACTGGCGGGCCCAGTTCGCGTACATCGAGGACATCGGCGACGGGCGCGGTTACACGGCCGGCATCAT
>JBKOWB010000363.1:0-3501 GCA_046724195.1 Actinomycetota bacterium | reverse complement strand
AAGGTACACGTCTCGTGGGCTCGGAGATGTGTATAAGAGACAGAGGATAAGGAGCGCGAGGCCGCGGATGGCTTCGACGGCTCCTGGGTCGCCCACCCCGACCTGGTCCCGGTCTGCATGGAGGTCTTCGACCGGGTGCTGGGCGACAAGCCGAACCAGCTCGACCGCAAGCGGGACGACGTGTCCGTGGACGCCGAGCGGTTGCTCGATGTGGCCGCGACCGGCGGCGCCGTGACCGAGGCCGGGCTGCGGTCGAACGTCTCGGTCGCGCTGCAGTACCTGGAGTCCTGGCTGCGCGGCAACGGCGCGGCGGCGATCAACAACCTGATGGAGGACGCGGCCACCGCCGAGATCTCGCGGTCGCAGGTGTGGCAATGGATCCACAACCGGGTACGCCTCGACGACGGCACCGAGATCACAGCGGACCTCGTCGGCCGGATCGAGGACGAGGAGCTCGCCAAGATCCGCGAAGCGCTGGGCGATCAGGCGTGGGCCGGCAGCCGCTTCGACGACGCCCGCAAGCTGTTCGAGCGGGTCGCCCTGGCCGACGACTTCGCGGAGTTCCTGACGACGGCCGCGTACGACTCGATCGACTGATGCGCCTCGACGACGCCGACTACGCCGATCTCGACGCCCGGCTCGCCGGCCACGACGCGTTTCTGGCGGCGCGGTATCCGGGGGAGCGGCCGGGCCGGCAGCCGGTGCACACGGTCTACGTCCCGGCGGACCGCGTCACACCCGATCTCGTGCCGGTCTGGGGCGCCGACGCGCTGTCCACGATGGACCGGTACGCGTTTCCATTCGACGGCGCGGACCGGGTGCGGGACAAGCTGCGGCGCGAGCCGATCGAGGACCTGCGCGTCGACCTGGAGGACGGCTACGGCGTACGCGACGAAGCACAGGAGGACGCCGCCGTCAAGGCGGCGGCCGCCGCGCTCAACGAGGGGCAGCGGCCGCCGTTCGTCGGGATCCGCATCAAGTCCCTCGAAGCGGCGACCCGGCACCGGGCGTTGCGGACGCTCGACCTGTTTCTGTCGTCCTATCCGGACCCGTTCGTCATCACGCTGCCCAAGGTGAGCGGCACGGACCAGGTCGCGGCCATGGTCGTGCTGCTCGAGCGGCTCGAGAACGGCTACGGGCTGGCGGCGGGGACGCTCCGGTTCGAGATCCAGATCGAGCTGCCCGCGGCGGTGCTCGGCGCGGACGGCACGGCCACCGTCGCGAGGCTGATCACGGCCGCCGGTGGCCGCTGCACCGGGTTGCATTACGGCACGTACGACTACAGCGCGGCGGCCGGGGTCGCGGCCGCCTACCAGTCGATGGAACATCCGGCCGCCGACCATGCCAAGGCGGTGATGCAGGCGGCCGCGGCGCAGACCGGCGTACGGCTCTCGGACGGCTCGACCAACATCCTGCCGGTCGGCACCGAGGCCGAGGTGCAAGCGGCGTGGGCACTGCATCACCGGCTCGTCCGCCGCTCGCTGGAGCGCGGCTTCTACCAGGGCTGGGACCTGCACCCCGCCCAGTTGCCGACCCGGTACGCGGCCACCTACGCGTTCTTCGCCGACGGCCGTGACGCCGCGGTCACGAGGTTGCGCCGCTACCTCGACCGGCGGTCCGGCGGCATCGCCGACGAGCCCGCCACCGCCCGCGCCCTGGCCGGCTATCTCCTGCGCGGCCTCGATTGTGGAGCGCTGGATGACGTGGGCTTCACCAGGGACGAGCTCACCGCGCTCGTCTAGCGAGCGGGTACCCATGACATCTGTCATGGGTCGGCCCGCGCCATTACTGTTAGGAAACCTTGTATATCGCTGTTCTCCGATCCCCCGCTAGGAGACGTCCCCGGTGAAACGCAGACCCCTCATCACCATCGCGGCGGCCAGTGCCGCCCTGCTCGGCGCGAGCGCTTTCGTCGCTCTGCATGCCGACGCCGCCACCCTCACCAGCAACTGGTACGCCTCTGCGCCGTACCTGATGCCCTTCGACAACAGCCCGCCGGACCCGATCGAGGTCATGAACGCCACCGGCCAGAAGGCGTTCCAGCTGGCCTTCATCCTCGCGCCCAACGGCGGTGGCTGTACCCCCACCTGGGACGGCACCCGGTCGGTCTCGTCCGACACCGACGCGGCCAACCTGATCAGCCGGATCCGCGCCAACGGCGGCGACGTCAGCGTCTCCATCGGCGGCTACGGCGGCACCAAGCTCGGCCAGACCTGCGGCAGCCCGGAGAACACTGCCGCCGCGTACCAGCAAGTGGTCAGCAAGTACGCGCTCAAGGCCATCGACTTCGACCTCGAGGAACCGGAATACGAGAACACCGCGGCCGTGCACAACGAGGTCGGCGCGGCCCGGATCCTGCAGCAGAACAACCCCGGGCTCTACGTGTCGATCACCACGGCGGGCACCGCGGCCGGCACCGGGTGGTTCGGCACCCAGATGCTGCTCGAGGCCAAGTCGCAGGGCTTCACCCCGGCGAACTACTCGATCATGCCGTTCGACGGCGGCTTCAACGGCGGCTCGTCGCAGACCGCGGCGCTTGAGCAGTTCCACACGCTGCTGATGAATACGTTCGGCTGGGACAGCGCGACGGCGTACGCGCACGAGGGCATCTCGCAGATGAACGGCCGCAGCGACGCGGCCGAGTACTTCCGGCAGGCCGACTTCCAGACCACGCTGGACTACGCGACGAGTCACAAGCTGGCCCGGTACACGTTCTGGTCGGTCAACCGCGACCGGCAGTGCGCCGACCCGAACGACAGCAGGACCTTGGGCACGTGCAGCAGCGTGCCGCAGACCCCGTGGGAGTTCACCAAGTTCACGGCCCGGTTCGCCGGCGCGACCCCGCCCACCAACCCACCCACCAACCCGCCCACCACTCCGCCTGGTTCCTGCACCGCCCCGGCGTGGAGCGCGTCCACCGTGTACGTCGGCGGCAACCAGGTCTCGTACAACGGGCACACCTGGAAGGCGAAGTGGTGGACCCAGG
The DNA here is from genome assembly GCA_046724195.1 of Actinomycetota bacterium. Lineage (GTDB taxonomy): Bacteria > Actinomycetota > Actinomycetes > Mycobacteriales > Micromonosporaceae > Actinoplanes. The sequence goes on along the minus strand of JBKOWB010000363.1, from coordinate 515 downwards.
GTGAGACGCCCGGGGCCGCGGACGTCTGGGCCGACCAGGGACCGTGCGGCGGCTCGACGACCCCGCCGCCCGGCGGGACCTGCACGCTACCGGCGTGGAGCGCCACAACCGTGTACGTCGGCGGCAACCAGGTCTCCTACAACGGCCACAAGTACACCGCGAAGTGGTGGACCCAGGGCGAGACACCCGGCAACCACGACGTATGGCAAGATAACGGCCCCTGCTGAGCTGGCTGGCCTCGCGGTGCTGGCTAACCAGCCAGCACCGCGAGCGCCGCCGGTGAGTTGAGGGCTCCGGCCCTCAACTCACCGGTTACCAGGCGCGAGCCGCCGAGCGACAGCGAGGCTCATCCCACGGTTGTTGGCTGTCAAGCGGCCGCGGCGTGGCCTTGTCGGGTCCGCCGCCAGGCGGGGGTTTCGGTGTCGAGGGTGCCGGTTTTCCGGCAGCCGTGCCGGATGCCGACGTCGCGAGCGCTGGTGATCCCAAGTCGGGGACGAGGTGTCAAAGGGGCGCGG
>JBKOWB010000422.1:0-4521 GCA_046724195.1 Actinomycetota bacterium | reverse complement strand
GCCAGCCAGGGCCGCGTGCTCCAGGCCGCCCACGGCGGCCAGCACCCCGAGCGGATCGGCCGGGTCGGGCGCGTGCCTGTGCAGGGCCGCCGTCACCACGGCGATCTTCCTGGTGTACGTGGCATCGTCGATGCCCGTGCCGCGTCCGGTGACCTCGGCCGGATCCGTGCCGGTGAACGCGGCGATCAGCGCGGCGGCGGGCGTGGTGTTGGCGATGCCCATGTCCCCGGTGAGCAGGCAGGCGGCGCCCGCCTCGACGAGCGCGTCGGCGACGCCGATGCCGACCTCGACGGCGGCGCGTGCCTCGTCGCGGGTCAACGCCGGCTCGACGGCGAGATCGCGGGTGCCGCGGCGGACGTTGGCGTCGAGCAGGTTGGGGCCACCGTGCAGCGGCGTGGCCACGCCGACGTCCACCACCATCAGGTCGGCCCCGGCGGTCCGGGCGAGCGCGTTCACGACCGCGCCGCCGGCCACGAAGTTCGCGACCATCTGGGCCGTGACCTCCTGCGGCCACGGCGTGACGCCCTGCCGGTGTACGCCGTGGTCGCCGGCGAACACGGCGACCGTTGCCGGCTCGGGCATCGGGGGCGGGCAGCTTCCGGCCAGCCCGGCACGGCGTACCGAAAGATCCTCGAGCGCACCCAGCGAACCCGCCGGCTTGGTCAGCCGGGCCTGCAGGTCGCGGGCCGCGGCCATGGCCGCGGCGTCCGCGGGCCGGATGCCGGCGACGGTGGACTCCAGGCTCACGGCCCCTCCTTGCGCAGTACGTCGGTGAGCGTCGCGAGAAACGCGTCGGTCGTCGCAGTGTCTCGCACCGCCACCCGCAGCCAATCGGCGCCCAGCCCCGGGAAGGTGTCGCCGCGCCGCACCGCGTACCCGCGTTCGCGCAGCTCGAGACGCACCTTGTCGGCGCCGGCCACGCGCAGCGCGACGAACGCGCTCTCCGGCCGGCCGGCGACCGTGACGCCGGGCACACGGCCGAGCCCGCACACCAAGTGGGCCCGCTCCTCGGCCAGCCGCGCCGCGATCTCCCGCTCGGCGGCGACCGCGTGCGGTGACGCACAGGCGATGGCGGCGGCCAGCGCCGGCGTCGACACCGCCCACAGCGGCTGCGCGGCGCGCAGCAGGGCCAACACGCCGGCCGGGCCGAGCAGGTAGCCGATGCGCAACCCGGCCAGACCCCAGGTTTTGGTGAAGCTGCGCACGACGACCAGGCCGGGAAGATAGCGGTCGGCCGCGAGCGACTCGGGTTCGCCCGCGACGCCCGGCCGGTAGGTGGTGTCGGCGAACGCTTCGTCGACGACCAGGACGCGGCCGGGCCGGGCGAGTGCGGCCAGGTCGCCGGCCGGGTGCAGCACCGACGTCGGGTTCGTGGGGTTGCCGACGACAACCAGGTCGGCGTCCGTGGGGATCAGCGCCGGGTCGAGCCGGAAGCCGTCGGCCTCGCGCAGCAGCACCCGCTCGACCGCATGCCCGGCATTGCGCATCGCGGCCTCCGGCTCGGTGAACTGGGGATGCACCACGACCGGCCGCCGGGCCGCGCGGAGCGCCTGAGCGATCAATACGAACCCCTGAGCCGCGCCGGCGGTGAGGAGCACCTCGTCGCGGTCGCGGCCGTGCCGAGCGGCGACCGCCTCGACCGCCGTCGACCCATCGGGGTACGCGGCCAGCTCGGTCAACGACGCCGCGATGGGCTCGGCCAGCCACGGAGGTAACGGATTGCGCCGGACGTTGACGGCGAGGTCGATGAGGCCGACGCCCACCTCGGCGTCGCCGTGATGCCCGAGGTCGTGGTCGAAGCTGACACTCACTCCGCCGCCGAAATGGATCGTGCGCTGACGTCGCGGGGCCGCTCGGCCCGCCACGCCGGGTTCCGGCCGCTTAGCGTGAGCGCCTGCTCGAGCAGCACCCGCTCGTCCTCGATCTCCATGGCCGGACCCGGCGAGTCAAGGCTCTGCGACAGGAACTCGATGAGCACCTCCAGGATGCGCGGGTCGGCCGCGAAGTCCTGGCCGGTCGCGCGGGCGAGGTCCCAGCCGTGCATGGTCAGCTCTTTGACGGCAGCCGTGCCGGTCGCGGCCGCGGGCATCATGGCGCCGCCGGCCATCGCCGAGCCGGTCCACGCCGCCGGATCCTTCCAGGACGTCGCCAGCTCCTCCAGCATGACCGGCAAGCGGCTGCGCCAGTACGGGGGCAGGTGGGCCGCCGCGGGCCGCGGCAGCGGCGCCGCCGTGCCGGGCGCGTCGGTGAGCTTCTGTGCCGCCTGGGTGTACGCCCGCGTGAAGTCCACGATGTGGTCGAGGAGATCCCCGACCGTCCAGCCGTCGCACGGCGTCGGCGACCGCAGATCATCGTTGGTGATGCCTAGCAGCAATGCTCGCAGCTGACGAACCGGCGGGTCGAAGTCAAGGGGCACACGGTCGCCCACGTCGTCCTCCTTTGAGTCAGCTGTGTTCCCCTCACGTTACGGGTGCGCTACGACATCCGCGGTGTCGTCACCCTCGGGAACCGCTGCCGCACCCGCCGCCACGGGCGGACCCGCCACCGCGGCCGCGACCAGGCGCCGGGCGATCTCGGGAGCGCCGGCCCAGTGCAGGCCGAGCTGCGACGCGTGCACCTGCCGCCAGACGAAGCCCTCCGGGTTGCCGCCGGTCCAGGTCCAGGCCGGCACCGACCCGGCACGTGGCGTGACGTTCGCCCGATGCTGCTTGTACCCGGTGATCCGCGCGCCGGCCGGCGCAAGCGGCGACGTCGCGGGAGCGACGGCCTCGCGGTAGCCGGCCACGATCTGGTCGCCGGTCACCGCGGAGGCGTCCAGCACCGCGCACATGGGCCGGCCGTCGTAGTCGCGGCCCAGCCACGGCAGGCCTACGCCCTCGGCAACGATCGGCCAGCCCCCATGGGCGAGCTGCGCCACGGCGGTGCAGAGCCGCCGGTTCGCCGACAGCTCCTCCGCATAGCCCTCGGGCAAAGCACCGCCGATCATCAACGCCCGTACGCCCGCCGGGAGCGTCTCGTCGCGTAGCGGATCGACGATCGCCACGTCGGCGCCGGCCGCGGCGAGCAGCTCGGCGTTTTCGACGTACGTGTATGGCGCGCCGGTGCCGCCGGCCAGCGCGATCACCGGCCGCCCCTCTGGTCTGTCGCCGCCGAGCGCCTCGTCCGGCGACCAGGCCGGCCCCGGCAGCGCGGGCGCCGAGCCGGCCAGGGCGAGCAGCCGGTCCAGGTCCAGGCCGTTCGCGACGGCCTCGCCGAGGCGGCGTACGGCCCGGGCCGCCTCGACGGAGCGCTGCGCGACGGGCACCGGGCCGTGCGCCCGCGCCGGCAACACGGACGGCAGATCTCCGCGCCGGAGCGCCCCGAGCACCGGCATGCCGATGTCGTCCAGCGCGGTCCGCAGCATCTCCTCGTGGCGGGGCGAGGCAACCCGGTTCAGGATGACGCCGCCGACGTGCACCATCTCGTCGAACATCCGGAAGCCGTGCACGAGCGCGGCCAGTGAGTGACCCATCGAGGCCACGTCGACGACCAGCGCCACCGGTGCGCGCAGGGCGGCCGCGACTGCCGCCGTACCGTCGATCTCGGGTTGTCCGGTCAGGCTGTCGAACAGGCCCATCGCGCCCTCGATCACCGCGATCTGCGAGCCGGCCGCGCCGTACCCGAAAAGCGGAGCGACGTTCTGCGCGCCGACCAGGCGCGGGTCAAGATTGCGACCGGGCCGGCCCGCGGCCAGGCCGAGGTACGCCGCGTCGGTGTGATCCGGCCCGACCTTGAAGCCCGCCGCCGGGATGCCGCGCGCCACGCAGGCTGCGAGCACGCCCACGGCGATCGCGGTCTTCCCGTGCCCGGATGAGGGTGCGCTCACCACCAGGCGGGGTTGGGCGGTCATCAACGGCTCCCCCGGCGCTATGTCCTTGCGGCCCGGTTTGTGCAGTCCGCACCTTGCGGTCCGCCTTTGTGGCCCGATTTGTGCGGTCCGCTTGTTGCGGTCCGCTTGTTGCGGTCCAGAAGACCGCACCCTACCCGGCGGTCGCCACCCGCACCTGCTGGGCGGGTAGCCTCGGGCCGTGTACCGGTTCCTGCTGAGGCCCTCGTGGCTCGGTGCCTTCGCGCTGGCGGTGGCCGCCGCGGTGGCGATGGTGTTCCTCGGCATCTGGCAGTTGCACCGGTATCAGGAGCGCACGGCGATCAACGACCGTATCGACGCGGCGGACTCGGCGCCGGCCGCGCCGTTGACCTCGGTGCTGCCCGCGCCGGCGTCCCCAGGCTCGGCGGGTCCTGCGCCCGCCGCCGATCTCGCCTGGACGAAGGTGAGCGTCACCGGCCGCTACGACCCCACGCACGAGATCCAGGCCCGCGGCCGCACCGTCAACGGCGACGTGGGCTTCGAGATCGTGACGCCGCTGGTGCTGGCGGACGGCACGGCCGTACTGGTCGACCGGGGCTGGATCCCACCGGCCGGTGACGCGCTCGCCGCGCCGAACGTCCCGCCCGCACCGACCGGCCAAGTCACCGTGGTCG
>JBKOWB010000027.1:0-4859 GCA_046724195.1 Actinomycetota bacterium | reverse complement strand
GTCCAAAGCGGAACTATCAACACATACCGAAAACGCAACAGGCTCTGGGGGCACCACCGATCTTCCACCCAGCGCGCCCGGATTGGTCGGGCCGTGACAGCCGACCATCCGCGGCCGCCCGTCCGTGCGCGATCGCCTGCTGCCTCGAACCCCCGCCGCCTCGGCGGTCCGCGGCTACCGAGCCGCGGCACGTTATCGATCTCCATGCCGGGCACCAGGCCGCGTCCTTTGCCTTCGCAATGCGCCGTCCACCTGCCCTGTGTGTGCGCCCAGCGCCCCCATAGGGGCTACAGAAGACCACGCAGTCGCGCGCCACCATCAAGATCCGCTATGGCGCCGATCGTCCCCACAGCGGTGAACCCGGCCCCGCCGGCCAGGACGCGACCAGTGTGCCTGTGTGCGCACGGCCATGGCAGGGTGCGGGCATCCGGTCACGAGCCGCCAGGCGAGTGGATGCCCGCGCCCGGTCTCCGGCGGGAGCGACGGTCGCGCCCACGACGGACGCGGGAGAGGATCGCTTTCAGGATGCGCACAGCAACCTCACAGTCACCGACGGATGAATTCAACGCTTGCTGATGTTCTCTTGAGTGCGAGCCTGCTGGGCTCGCATGCTGAAGGAGAAAACGTGCATAGCCATCACAACGGTCTCAAGACGGCCGCTCTGTTGGGTCTGCTCACCGCGATGATTCTGGCCGTGGGCTACTGGCTCGGCGGCAGCGGCGGTTTGGTGTTCGCCGTGATCATCTCGCTGGCGATCAACGCCGGCAGCTACTTCTTCTCGGACAAGCTCGCGCTGCGCGCCATGCGTGCCCAGCCGGTCAGCGAGGCCGAGTTCCCCGCGTTGCACCAGATCGTGCGCGAGCTGGCCACGGAGGCCGGGCAGCCGATGCCCCGGCTCTACGTCAGCCCGTCGATGCAGCCCAACGCGTTCGCGACGGGCCGCAACCCGCGGCATGCCGCGGTTGCCGTGACCGTGGGCATCACGCAGCTGCTGGACCGGCGCGAGTTGCGCGGCGTCATTGGGCACGAGCTGTCCCATGTGTACAACCGGGACATCTTGATCTCGAGCGTCGCGGCCGCACTGGCCGGCATCATCACGATGTTCGCCCAGCTCGCGATCTTCCTGCCGCTCGGCGGTGGGGATGACGACGACGGGCCGAATCCCGCGTCGCTGCTGCTCATGCTGATCCTCGGCCCGCTGGCCGCGTCCGTGATCCAGCTGGCGATCAGCCGCAACCGCGAGTACCAGGCGGACGCGTCCGGCGCGACCCTGACCCGCGACCCGCTCGCGCTGGCGAGCGCGTTGGAGAAGATCCAGTACGGCGCGCAGCGCCTCCCGCTTCCGGCGCAGGGGCAACTGACCAGCACGGCGCACCTGATGATCGCCAACCCGTTCCGGAGCGGCGGCGTCGCGAGGCTGTTCTCGACCCACCCTCCGATGGAGGAGCGGATCCGGCGGCTGCACCAGTTGGCCGCGGTGACCGGCAACGGTCCGGTGCAGTACCTCCGCTAATCCTCCCGAGCCCCGAAGGCCCGCCGAGTCTCGGCGGGCCTTCGTCGTGCGTGGTGAGCTCCGCGACAGCCGCCGTATTTCGGATGAGTTACGCCTGGTCTGACCGTTAGGGTCGGAGGGTCTTTCGCTCGTTACACGACTTTTCCTGGAGGTGGGACTCGTGACCGCATTGCGCCAGTACCTTGGCGTGTGGCAAATGCAGGGCGGCCGGGTCCTGCTGATCGTTGGCATCGTGGCGCGACTCGGCATCGGCATGACGCCGCTCGCCTTGTTGCTGCTCGTCCAGCAGGCCACCGGCCGGTACGCGTCGGCGGGCTTGGCCGGCGGGGTCTACGCGCTCGCCGGCGCCGCGCTCAGCCCGGTGGCGGGACGCCTCGCCGACCGGATCGGAGCGTCGCCGGTCTTGCTCGCGACCGCTGTTCTGCACCCGCTCGCGCTGGTCGGCCTGCTCGCGGCGGCGCGCGGAGGCGAGGCGGCGCTGCCGCTGATCTTCGTGACGTCCGCGCTGGCTGGGGCGACGTACCCGCCGCTCACCGCCGCCATCCGCCGGGCCTGGACCGACGCGACCGACATCGGCACCGGCCAGCATCACCTCCGCCCGGCCGCGATGGCCGCCGAGACGTCGCTGTTCGAACTGGTCTTCGTGCTCGGCCCGATGCTGGTTGCGGCGTTCGTGGTGATCACCGGAGACCCAGCGTCCGCGCTGATCAGCGCGGCCGTAGCCACCTTCTTCGGTACGGCGTGGATCGCGCGCCTGCCGATCATGCGACACTGGCTCCGGCACGACCGCGAGGACGTCGCACGTGGCCTCGGCCCGTTGCGCGCCGCTGGTTTCCCGGCCCTCCTGGTCTGCGTGGGCGCGCTCGGTACGGCGTTCGGCGCTGCCGGCGTGATCGTGCCCGCTTACGCCGGACACCACGGCGGCGGCGACGGCCTCGGCGGCCTGTTGCTCGGCATCTGGGGCGTGGGCAGCGCGATCGGTGGCATCTGGTTCGGCACCCGACGGCCCACGATGGCGCTGACGCGGCAGTTCGCGTGGCTGTTGTCCGCGGTCGCAGGCAGTTTCCTCGTGCTGGCGTTCATGCCGACGCCGCTTTCGTTGGGCGCCGCCCTCGTCATCGGCGGGGCCACGATCGCACCGGCGTTGACCGTGGAGAACAACCTGGTCGGCCGGATCGCCCCGGCGGCGATGCTGAACGAGGCCTACACCTGGGTGGTCACCGTCTCGGTGGCGGGCAGCGCGGCCGGCGGAGCGCTGGCGGGCGCGATCGTCGATCAGCCGGGCGGCCTGCCGTGGGCGTTCGTCTTCGCCGCCGCGGTACTCGTGGTGGGCGCGATGGTGGCTGGGGTGCCGGGCGGACCGATGGCTCGGGCCGACGAGCGGGCCGCCGACCGCCTCCGCCAAGCCGAGGTGGTTGTCGGATAGCCATCATTGCCCGATAGGTCGGACAGGTACCTCCGCTGCTCCACGACCCACTGCCTTTCTGTACGACAGGTGGCGGGGACGGGGGAGCGGCGGCAACCGCCTCTCCCCACGCGAACAACTTGAATTTATACCCCCATGGGGTATGGTCTTAGGCCATGACCACCGCACCGCCTGCCGCCGCCCTCACCCGCGCGGCCGTCTCCGCGACCCTGCACTGCCTCACCGGCTGCGCGATCGGCGAGATCCTCGGCATGGTGATCAGCACGGCTCTGGGCTGGCACAACGTTGCCAGCATCGTCCTGTCGATCGTGCTGGCGTTCATCTTCGGCTACGCGCTGACCATCCGCCCGGTGCTCGCCTCGGGGGTGGGCTTCCGCCGGGCGATCGGCGTGGCGCTGGCCGCCGACACGGTCTCCATCGCGGTCATGGAACTCGTCGACAACGCCACGATCGTGGCGGTTCCGGGCGCGCTCGACGCCGGCGTGGGCGATGTCCTGTTCTGGGCCAGCCTCATCGGCTCGCTGGTGATCGCGTTCTTCGTTACAGTCCCTGTGAACCGCTGGATGATCTCCAGAGGCAGGGGCCACGCCGTGGCCCACGAGTTCCACCACGGCGCCGGCCACGAGGATCACGCCCCGAGATGACAAACCCTCAGTCCGATGGCCGGACGAGCGTCAGCGACTGGAAGTGCTTGCCGTCGTCCTCGATGGCATGGATGTCGACGACCTCGAACGACTCCCGGGCGAAGTCGAAGATCTCCCGGTCCGTACGGAATGAGAAGAATCGCGGCGGCTCGTAGTGGTCTCCGGGCAAGAGTCCCTCCGATGACTCCCCACCCCACTGGCCGGCGAAGAACAGGCCGCCCGGCTTGATCACCGCCCGTACCGTACGCAGCACCTCCGCAAGATCCGCATTGGGTACGTGGAGCAGGCAGTTCATCGCGTACACGGCGTCGAACGACTTCGGCTCGAAGCCGAGATGCAGGAAGTCCCGCGCGTACGCCTCCAGCCCTTTCGCCCGGCAGCGCGCCACCATCTCCGGCGACAGATCCACCGCGACCACGTCCAGGCCCTCGTCCTGGAAGTACACGCTGTCCTGGCCGGTCCCCGCGCCGATCTCCAGCAGCGTCTTCGCCTCGACCACGCGCAACCGGTCCATGAACGCCGCCCGTTCGTCCAGCTTGAACTGCCGTGCCGTCCTGCCGTCGCGCTCCGCCGCCCCGTTGTCGTAGGAAGCGCGGAGACCCGGCACAACATCGTCGTAGCGCGACGTCATCGGTATCTCCCGTTGCTGTTGTCCGTCACGTCTCTCGGTTAGCCTGACCCGGATGGCGGGGGTACGTAAAGGAGCGTCCGATGACACGGGAGGTCGATCGACGGCCTGAGCACGTCGAGACGATGCGGGCCGCGGACGCCGACCGGCATCAGGTTGCCGAGCGGCTCAAGGTGGCGCTCGACGAGGGCCGGTTGTCCCTCGGCGAGTACGACGAGCGGGTCCGCGAGGCCTACGCGGCACGCACGTACGCGGAGCTGCTGGTCTTGACCAACGATCTGCCGCGCGCCGGCCTGAGCGCCGCCGACGTGAACGCCCAGCGGGCGGCCGAGCTCAGGCGCGAGGCGCGCAAGCTGCCGACGGCCCTGGCGGTGCTCTGGACCATCTGGGGCGCCGTCATGGCCGTCAATCTGGTGGTCTGGCTCATCGTCGCCGTGACGACCGGGTTCGGCGTCTACGTGTGGCCGGTCTGGCTGCTGGTCCCCGGCGCCGCGCTCGGCGCGGTGACCGTCGGCGTGCAGTCGATCCGCCAGCAGCGGCGCCGGGAACAGTGACGCTGCCCAATCACGTGCCGTTCGTGATGGCCGAGCCGAAGACCCGCAAGGACAGGCTCGCGCGGATCGCCAGGTCTGGTTCTAATTCGGGTGC
>JBKOWB010000028.1:0-2391 GCA_046724195.1 Actinomycetota bacterium | reverse complement strand
CAAGGGCAACTACGTCATCACCCAACCCAGCCAGGGCACGTTCAAGGCCTTCAGCAAGGTCTGCACGCACCAGGGCTGCGACGTCAACAAGGTCGACGGCGGTGTGATCAAGTGCCCGTGCCACGGCAGCCAATTCTCCATCCAGGACGGCTCCGTCCAGGGTGGTCCGGCGCCCAGGGGCCTGCCCGAGACCAAGGTCAAGGTGAGCGGCAAGAACGTCGTCAAAGCCTGAGACGACGCGACAGTTACCGGCCGGAGGACCGACGCCGTGGCGGCGGCAACGGTCCTCCGGTCGGGTAATCATGTCAGCCTTACGCATTAGTGTTGAGCCGTGCCTGACCCGTCCACGTACCGTCCCGCACCCGGCACGATCCCCGATGCTCCGGGCGTCTACCGCTTCCGCGATGCGTCCGGCCGGGTCATCTACGTCGGCAAGGCGAAGAGCCTGCGTAGCCGGCTGAACTCCTACTTCGCCGACACGTGGACGCTGCACGCACGCACGCAACAAATGGTCACCACCGCGTCGGCGGTCGACTGGGTCACGGTCAGCAGCGAGGTCGAGGCGCTGCAGCTCGAGTACTCCTGGATCAAGGAGTTCGACCCGCGGTTCAACGTCAAGTATCGCGACGACAAGTCGTACCCGTTCCTCGCCGTGACGCTCAACGAGGAGTTTCCGAGGCTGCAGGTCATGCGCGGCGCCAAGCGCAAGGGCGTGCGCTACTTCGGGCCGTACTCGCACGCCTGGGCCATCCGCGAGACGCTTGATCTGCTTTTGCGGGTATTCCCGGCGCGGACGTGCTCGGCCGGGGTGTTCAAGCGCGCGGGCCAGATCGGCCGGCCCTGCCTTCTGGGCTATATCGGCAAATGTTCCGCGCCCTGCGTCGGCTCGGTCACGGCCGAGCAGCACCGCGCGATCGTGGACGACTTCTGCGACTTCATGGCCGGGCGTACGGATGCGTTCGTCAAGCGCCTGGAGCGCGAGATGCTGCAGGCCTCCGCGGAGCTCGAGTTCGAGCGCGCGGCCCGGCTGCGCGACGACATCGCCGCGCTGCGGCGAGCCATGGAGAAGCAGACGGTCGTGCTGGGCGACGGCACCGACGCAGACGTGGTCGCGTTCGCCGAGGACCCGCTCGAGGCCGCCGTCCAGGTCTTCCACGTCCGCGACGGCCGCGTCCGCGGCCAGCGCGGCTGGGTGGTGGAGAAGGTCGAAGACCTGACCACCGGCGACCTGGTGCATCACTTCTGCACCCAGGTGTACGGCGACGAGCACGGCGAGGGCGACGTCCCTCGTGAGCTGCTGGTGCCCGCGCTTCCGCCGGACGCGGACGCGCTGGCCGACTGGCTGTCCGAGCATCGCGGCAGCCGGGTCAGCATGCGGGTGCCGCAGCGCGGCGACAAGCGGGCCCTGCTGGAGACGGTGGCCCGCAACGCCGGCGAGGCGCTCGCCCGGCACAAGCTGCGCCGCGCCGGCGATCTCACGACCCGCAGCAAGGCGCTGGATGAGATCGCCGAGGCGCTGGGCATGGAGTCTGCTCCGCTGCGGATCGAGTGCTTCGACGTGTCCCAGATCCAGGGCACGGACGTGGTCGCCAGCATGGTCGTGTTCGAAGACGGGTTGCCACGCAAGGCCGAGTACCGCCGGTTCGCGGTGCGCGGCAACCCGGACGGCAGCGGCATGGACGATCTGGCCGCGATGAGTGAGGTCATGCGCCGCCGGTTCGCGCGGTATCGAGCCCAGGCGGGGGCAGTCGCGGCCGAGGCGCATGTGGATGACCGCGCGTTCGACACGGATGGGCCGGACGACGTGGCGCCTGATGAGTCCGTTACCGCGGATCTTCCCGGCATCGACCCGCTCACCGGCCGTCCGCGGCGGTTCGCGTACCCGCCGCAGTTGGTTGTGGTGGACGGCGGGCAGCCGCAGGTCAACGCTGTCGCGGCAGTGCTGTCCGATCTGGGCATCACGGATGTGGCGTTGTGTGGTCTGGCTAAGCGTCTCGAGGAGGTCTGGCTGCCCGGCGAGGACTTCCCGGTGATCCTGCCGCGTACCTCCGAGGCGCTGTACCTGCTGCAGCGCGTGCGCGACGAGGCCCACCGTTTCGCGATCACGTTCCATCGCCAGCGTCGCTCCAAGCGGATGACGGCGTCCGCTCTGGACAGCATCCCGGGGCTGGGGGAGACCCGGCGCACGGCGCTACTGCGGCACTTCGGGTCGCTGAAGCGGCTGGGGCAGGCGACGCCCGAGGAGATCGCCGAGGTGCACGGCATCGGCCGCCGCACCGCCGAGGCGGTCCTGGCGGCGCTGAACCCGCCGCCGGACAAGCCCGAGCCGGACGGGGAGGCCGCCGACCGGCCGACCACGATCCCGGCCGGCGGCGCCGGCCGGACCAGGGC
>JBKOWB010000149.1:0-7042 GCA_046724195.1 Actinomycetota bacterium | reverse complement strand
CACGCCGCCGGCGATGCGGCCCGCCAGCTTGATGCGGCGCCAGTTCTCCTCGGTGATCCCGAGATCCCAGTCGAGGCCCATAGCCGTCGCGGTCCTGCGCACTGCTTGCACGCCTCCCTCGTGGTCGCCGGCGGGGTTGGCCCGCCGGGCGAAGATCGGAAACTGCCCCCATGGTGTGGGGATTCGAGGCTAGCGCGCGGGTGCGACACCGTCCGTCTACCTGCGGCTACCCGACGGAAGAGTTCACCGATTCGGCAGTACGCGGTCATCTCGACGGGCGATTGTGGCGCGCTCCCGTCATGCTTGTGCTCAGCGAAAGGGGACAGACATGGCCAAGACGCTGAAGCGGACCGCGGCGTTCACCGCGCTCGCCAAGGCGCTGATGTCCGGAGCACGCGGCGGTCCTTCGATCGGCAAGCGGCTCGCCGCCCTGCCACGGATGCTCAAGGCAACCGCCAAGGGCGAGTACGACGGCGGCATGCGAGTCGCCATCATGGCCGCTGCGACCGCGTACGTGATCTCGCCGATCGATCTCGTCCCGGAGGCGTTCCTGCTGGTCTTCGGCCTGGCCGACGATGCCGTCATGATCGCCTGGCTGGCCGGCACCGTGCTCAGCGAGACCGAGCGGTTCCTGGAGTGGGAGAAGCAGCGCGACCGCGTCGTCGTAATCTGAGGCGTGCGCTATTACGACAACGTCGTCGAGATCATCGGCAACACTCCCCTGGTACGGCTGAACAGCGTCACGGACGGCATCGCCGCGACCGTGCTCGCCAAGGTCGAGTACTTCAACCCCGGTGGGTCCGTCAAGGACCGCATCGCGCTACGCATGGTGGAGGACGCCGAGAAGTCGGGCCTCCTCCAACCTGGCGGCACCATCGTGGAACCGACCAGCGGCAACACGGGCGTGGGCCTGGCCCTGGTCGCTCAGCTGCGCGGGTACCGCTGCGTGTTCGTCTGCCCCGACAAGGTCAGCGAGGACAAGCAGAACGTGCTCCGGGCGTACGGTGCCGAGGTCGTGGTGTGCCCGACCGCGGTAGCGCCCGAGGATCCCCGCTCGTACTACAACGTCTCCGATCGGCTGTCCCGCGAGATCCCCGGGGCGTGGAAGCCCGACCAGTACAGCAATCCCGCCAATCCGCGCTCGCACTATGAGGAGACCGGCCCGGAGATCTGGGAGCAGACCGCGGGAACGATCACGCACTTCGTGGCGGGTGTCGGCACCGGGGGCACGATCAGCGGCGTCGGCAGGTACTTGAAGGAGCAGGGCGGGGTCCGCATCGTCGGCGCCGACCCCGAGGGTTCGGTCTACTCCGGCGGAACCGGCCGTCCGTACCTGGTGGAGGGCGTGGGCGAGGACTTCTGGCCGGAGACGTACGACCGGACGATCTGCGACGAGGTTGTCCGGGTGTCCGACTCGGACTCGTTCCAGATGACCCGGCGCCTGGCCCGCGAAGAAGGCCTGCTGGTCGGCGGCTCGTGCGGCATGGCCGTGGTCGCCGCGCTCGACGTAGCCCGCCGGGCCAATAGCGACGACGTGGTCGTGGTGCTGCTACCCGACGGCGGTCGCGGGTACCTTTCCAAGATCTTCAATGACACGTGGATGGCTCGCTACGGCTTCCTCACCACTGGTCACGGCGACGCGACGGTGGCGGCCGCGCTGCGCGGCAAGGGCGGCGCGATACCCCCGCTGGTCCACGTCCACCCGACGGAAACGGTCCGCGACGCGATCGACTACATGCGCGAGTACGGCATCAGCCAACTGCCCGTCCTCAAGGCCGAACCCCCGGTGGTCACCGGCGAGGTGGCCGGCTCGATCACGGAAAAGGCCCTGCTGGATGCGCTGTTCACGGGCCAGGCCCACCTGCACGACACCATCGAACGCCACATGGCCGAGCCACTGCCCATGATCGGCGGCGGCCAGCCGGTGGCCGAAGCGGTGGCGCTGCTGGAGAACGCGGATGCGGCCATGGTCCTCATCGACGGCAAACCCGCCGGCGTCCTCACCCGCCAGGACCTCTTGGCTCATCTCTCATAGACGTCTTCATTTCCCGGGTCCGTCGGGGGCACGACATTTCCCGGGTCCGTCGGGGGCACGACCGCCGCTCCCGCCGGAGACCGGCCGCGGGCATCCACTCGCCTGGCGGCTCGTGACCGGATACCCACGCCCTGCCAGGTCCGTGCGCAGTTGCGCTCAACCCCGTCGCCTTGTGTGTTCAGCTAGCGCCCCCATAGGGGCGCCAAACGCACACGCAGGCCGCAGTCTCCCCGCTGAGCGACGGCTTAGTTCAGCTCGGCGGGGACGGTGACCACGTCGACAAAGGCGTTCTTGCGGAGCACCGTGATCGGGAGGCTGGTGCCGATGGCTGGGCCCAGCATCAGTCGCTGCAACGCCTGGACGCTCTGGATCGGGCGGCCGCCAGCTGTGATCATGATGTCGCCCAGGTAAATGCCGGCCGTACCGGCCGGGCTGCCCGGGACAACCTCGACCACGCGCAGGCCCAGCTTCTGTCCGAGGCGCTCGGCGAGCGGCGGCGGCAGCGGGACCGGGATGCCGGCGACGCCGAGCCATGCCCTGCGCACCTTCCCGTTCGTCAGGAGCTCGCTGATGATGTATCGGGTCGTGGAGTTGACCGGGACGGCCAGGCCCAGGCCGTATCCGGCCACGGCCGTGTTGATGCCCACCACGGTGCCGGTGGAGTCGGCCAGCGCTCCGCCCGAGTTGCCGGGGTTGAGGGCGGCATCCGTCTGGATGACGCTGTCGATGATGCGGATCCGCCGGCCGTCGCGGGCGGGCAGGGACCGGCCCAGGCCCGAGACCACGCCGGCCGTCACAGAGCCGGCCAGACCCATCGGGTTGCCGACGGCGACCACGAGCTGGCCGATGCGCAGCCCGTCCGCGTCGCCCAGCGGGGCGGCGGGCGCGCCGTACTGGTGGACGCGGACGACCGCGAGGTCGGAAAGCGCATCCGCGCCGACCACGTCGAACCTCGTCTCGGTGCCGTCGGCGAACTCGGCCGTGCCGCCGTTGCTGCCGGACACCACGTGGGCGTTGGTGAGGAGGAATCCGTCGTCGGTGAACGTGACTGCCGAGCCGGCACCGCTGCCGCGGGGCGTGCGTACGGCGAGGGCCGCGACGGAGGGGAGGAGGCTGGTGGCGACGCTGGTCACCACGCGGCTGTAGGCATCGAGCGCCTCGGCTGAGACACCCGAGTTATCGGTGTGCTCGGTATCCATGAAGGCCTCAACACCGGATCCGCCCTTCTGATGCCCGCGCCGCGTCCGCCCACGGCGAAATCCGCCGCCCTCCGCGATGACCAGGACGGGATGCATCACCGGCTGCGGGAATACCGCAGCTGATGGGTCATCTGGCCGCCGAGCCGCTCATGGCGGGTGGTTCCGTCGAAGGCCCAGCCGCCCCGCTCGTAGAAGCGGCGGGCCCGGTCGTTCTCCTCGAGCACCCACAACACCGCCCGATTCCCGAGATGCGACAGCGCGTCCGCCATCAGCAGCTTCCCGACGCCGGTGCCGACGAGCGACGGCTCGACGTGGATCGCACTCAGCTCCATAACCCCGGGAACCTCGCTCGGTCCGAGATAAGTGAATCCGACGATCCTGTCGCCGTCGACCGCGACCGTGAGCCGATGCGTCTCCCTCTCCCACGTCCACCGCTCCGACCACCACTCGCCCAGCGCCGCCGGCGAGCCGAAGTTCAGCGCCGCCGGTGACAGGAAATGCGCGTAGGCCGCGGCCCTGGAGCGGTGGTGCAGCGCGCCGACCGCCGCACAATCACGATCATTTCCGGTACGCAGGTGGACGGTCATCGCCCGACGCTATCCGAGCCGGCACCGGAACCCGCATCAAGTCCTCGGCGATGACGATCTCCCCGTCGAACTGCTCGCGAGCCTCCGTCAGGAAGCGGGACGCGTCCGGGTAGCGCTGGGAGAAATGGGTCAGCACCAGCGTCCGTACCCGGCACTCGCGGGCAACGGTCGCCGCCTGGCCGGCGGTCAGGTGGCCGACCATCGCGGCCGTGTCCGCGTCCTCAGCCAGGAATGTCGACTCGATGACCAGCAGGTCCACGCCCTCGGCGAGGGCGAACACGTTGTCGCACAGCCCGGTGTCCATCACGAACGCGAACCGTTGACCGGGCCGCGGCACGCTCACGTCTGCCAGCGTGACTGCGCCAAGCCGCCCCGTGCGTTGCAACTCGCCCACCGCCGGCCCGGCGATGCCGTGCGCGGCGAGCCGTTCCGGGAGCATGCGGCGGCCGTCGGGCTCGACCAGCCGGTACCCGTACGTCTCCAGGGAATGCCAGAGCGGCAGGGCGGTGAGGTGCCCCGCGGACGTCTCCGCCTTCCAGGGCCTGCCGCCGAGGCGGGCACTGACCGGCTCGGGATGCAGGTCGGCGTTGTCCCAGAAGCTGGTGGCGTACCGGAGGCGGTCGAAGTACTCGCGCCCACCGGCGGGGAAGTTGACGACCACGGGGTGCGGAACCTTGTCGAGCGAGATGCGCTGGATGACGCCGGGCAGACCCAGGCTGTGGTCGCCGTGGAAGTGGGTGATGCAGATGCGGGTCAGCGGGCTCACCGCGAGGCCGGCCATGAGCATCTGGCGCTGGGTGCCCTCGCCGGGGTCGAACAGGATCGCCTCGCCGTCCCAGCGCAGCAGGTAGCCGTTGTGGTTGCGGTACCTCGTCGGCACCTGGCTCGCGGTGCCGAGGATGGTCAACTCGCGCATGACCGGCCCCTAGACATGAAGCGACCCCCGGGGTCGTTCCACGCTCCGTGGAGGTGGTCCGGTCGGACAAGGCCGGAACCCCGGGGGTCGGGTGGCTATCTGGTATTCGCCGCACCGCTGCCACACGGTCTCGACGTTGTAGTAGCTGTCAAGGACAGCGGCTAGCGGACAGCCACCTCACGAGTCCCGTTGCTATACAACTTCGGACCACCTCCCTTCACGTGTACGGCCACGTTAACCATCGGGAGCCCGGAGCGCCAACGTTTTTGAATCACTACAGGCGCGGGAATACCCGAGGTGACATTTCGGTGCCATCCACCGCCAGTGACACGGGCCCCACCAGCTGCGGGTCCGGCGTGCCGACGATCTCCGGGTCCTTCTCGTCGTACTCGAAGCGGTTGAGCACGTATCGCATGGCCTCGACGCGGGCCCGCTTCTTGTCGTTGCTCTTCACCACGGTCCACGGCGCGTCCGCCGTGTCGGTGTAGAAGAACATCGCCTCCTTGGCCTCGGTGTAGTCGTCCCACTTGTCGAGCGACTTGAGGTCATTGGGGGAGAGCTTCCATTGCCGGACCGGGTCGACCTGCCGGATGGCGAACCTGGTGCGCTGCTCGCCCTGGGACACCGAGAACCAGAATTTGACCAGGTTGATGCCCGACCGGACGAGCATCCGCTCCAGTTCCGGGGCCTGGCGCATGAACTCGAGATACTCGGCGCGGGTGGCGAACCCCATGACCCGTTCGACGCCGGCACGGTTGTACCACGACCGATCGAACAGCACGATCTCGCCGGCCGCGGGCAGGTGGGCGATGTACCGCTGGAAGTACCACTGGGTGCTCTCGCGCTCGTTCGGCTTCTCAAGTGCCACGACGGATGCGCCGCGCGGGTTGAGGTGCTCCATGAAGCGCTTGATCGTGCCGCCCTTGCCGGCGGCGTCGCGGCCCTCGAACAGGATCACCAGCCGCTCTCCGCTGTCCTTGCACCAGTTCTGCAGCTTCAGCAGCTCGATCTGCAGCAGCCGCTTCTGGTGGTCGTAGTCGGGCCGGGGCATGCGCTCGTCGTACGGGTAGTCCTCGCGCCAGGTGTCCACCGGGCTGCCGTCCGCGTTGAGCAGCACCGGATCGTCGTCATCGTCGTCCGCGACCCGGTAGCCACCCAGCTCCGCGATGGGCCCCGCGTACGGCTCGGTGGTCTGCTCGTCGTCGTAGGTGGGGTGGTACTCCCGGTCTTCCTCAGCCTGCATAGCTGTAGTTTCTTACCCCACCCGCGTCGACGCCACGCTCAGGCCAGCCATGAGCGCAGCTTGCGCTTTCCGGCCGCCCTCACGGCGAGCGGCAGGTCGCCAAAGGTGTCCCGGCCGACCTGCTCCTGGCGGGCGTAGAGGATCCCGTACGGGAAGCTGTCTTCGGCCGAGCCAGCAAGGTCGCGCAGGATCTCTCGGGCGACCACCGAGTCCTGGTGGGCGCCGAGCACGTCCTGAAGATTGGTGAGGGCCTTGGTCAGCTTCGTCGCGGGCTTGCCAACGGACGGCTCGAAGACCTCGACCGCGTATCGGGCGCGCTTGTAGGACTTACGCGCCTCGTGCAGCTCGGCATCGACACCGTCCGTGATGGCCTTGTCGAGAAGGTCATCGGCCTTCCGCAGAGCCTTGCGGGCCCGCCGTAGCGGATTCTTCTCGACGGTGTCCGGGGCGTCGACCAGTTCGTCGATGGCGTCGAGCAGGTTCAGGTAGCGCCGGCTATCCTGGTCCTCGGCCAGCGCTTCGCGGCCGCGTGCCACCTTGGCGTCGAGGTGCTCGCCGATCCGTTCGGCCACCGGAGCGAATTCGGCGCCCTCCCGCTCGACCGCCGCGAGCAGCTTGTGCGACAGCACCTGCCCGTCGCGAACCTCACCGAGCTGCTGCGCCAGCCACTTGAGCTCCGGCCCGACCCGCCGGGCCAGCTCCGGCGCGAACGACCGCTTGAACGTCTTCAGCGTGCTGCGCAGCCGCCGGGTGCCGACGCGCATCTTGTGCACGGACTCCGCGTCGCCGTGGCGTACGCCCGGGTCGTACGCCGCGATCGCGTCACGTTGCTCACGGGCGTACGCACGGACGGGGTTGATCTTGTCATTGGCGGTTTTCGGCGCCGGCAGCCGGTCGCCGAGCGCGCGAACCAACTTGGACGGACCGGTCGCGAGCGCGGCGCCGGCCGCGAGCAGCTCGCGCTCGACGGCCTTGAGCAGTCCTTGCTCGCCGTCGACAAGCTCGACCTCGAGCTCTTGCCAGCTCTGCTCCGAGCCGTCCGTCTCGGCCGTGACGTGGTCC